>DATHSU010000210.1:0-11736 GCA_035463895.1 Ignavibacteriaceae bacterium
TCTGCTCACCCATCCACATCATGAAAATGGTGCCTGATGTGAGGATTATTATAGTTGTTACTATCCAACCAATACCCTGAACAGCTTCTGGCACAACCGGTAGATTCTGAACTTCCATATTGAGTAATCTAACCGTTACACCCCAGGCTTGCAGAGATGAAATTAAGACAGTACCATAACGGGTTAACTGAGTAATTTTCTTTCTTCCTTCTTCGCCTTCACGCTGAAGTTTTTGGAAATAAGGAACAACCGCACCCATTAACTGAATAATAATTGATGCCGAAATGTAAGGCATAATTCCCAAGGCAAAAATTGCTGCATTAGAAAATGCACCGCCAACAAAAAGATCATATAATCCAAACAGATCATCCATAGATCTGTTCTCCATAGCTTGACTAAGTAATGCAGAATCAACACCAGGGGTTGTTAAATGAGAACCTAATCTCACTAAAATGAGTATTCCTACTGTGTAAAGAATCCTCTGTCTTAGTTCATGAATTTTGAATATGTTTCTAAAAGTATCAGTAAATCTAGACATTTAATTCCGGTTTATAACTTTGTAATTTTTCCGCCAGCTGCTTCAATCTTTTCCTGAGCAGACTTGCTGAATGAATTAACTTCCAACTGAACTTTAACTTTCAATTCTCCTTTACCCAAAACCTTAACAGGTTTTTTTAAGCTTGATATCAAACCCAGCTTTTTAAGTTCAGTGGGATTAAGAACTGTGTCACTAAGTTTTTTTTCATCAGCTAATCTTTGAAGGGCATTAAGATTAATGAGCTGAAATTCTACCTTAAAAATGTTAGTAAAGCCAAACTTGGGTACTCTTCTTTGTAAGGGCATCTGACCACCTTCAAACCAGGCTCTATGTTTTGCACCTGATCTGGATTTCTGACCATTCATTCCTCTTGTAGATTGACCTCCATGTCCTGAACCTTCACCACGACCAACTCTTTTACGATTCTTTCTAGAACCTTTAGCATATTTAAGATTACTTAAAATATCCATTATAAAACCTATTATTCTTTTATTTCTTCAACTCTTACCAGGTGACTTACTTTTTTAATCATACCCCGAATCTGAGGAGTATCATTGTGTACTTTTTCCCAATTCGGACGACCCAGCCCAAGAGCTTCAATAGTTGCTTTCTGGTCTTTAGGTCTGTCGATTATGCTTCTTGTCTGAACAACTTTAATTTTTCCCATTTCAACCTCTGTTAAGATGCAAATAAATCTTTTATCTGCATTTTTCGTTTGGCAGCCATTTTCCTTGCATCAACCTGGTTAATTAATGCATTCAATGTTGCCTTTACCTGATTATGCGGATTACTTGACCCAAGCGATTTTGTTAAAATATCCTGAAGTCCAGCGGCTTCAAGTACAGCACGAACACCTCCACCAGCAATAAGCCCGGTACCAGGCGAAGCTGGTTTTAGCAATACTCTTCCGGCACCGTATTTTCCGATTATTTCATGAGCAACAGTTCCTTTAATAACCGAAACATTAACAAGACTTTTCTTGGCATCATCAATGCCTTTAGAGATCGCATCTGTTACCTCGTTTGCCTTCCCGAGACCTACACCAACTGTACCGTTACCATTACCAACGACTACAATTGCGTTAAAACTGAACCTGCGTCCGCCTTTAACGACTTTCGCCACACGGTTGATGTGAACAACTTTTTCTTTTAATCCTTCTGTTTCGTTTGATTTAACTGCTTTCAATGAATACTCCAACTAATCTATTTATTTATCAAAAATTTCACCGGCAAATTTATAGCTGCCGGGAGAGGACTCGAACCTCTACAGACGCCTCCAAAGGGCTTAGTCCTGCCATTAGACGACCCGGCAAAAACCCGAATTAATTAACATTAAAATTTTAATCCCCCTTCTCGTGCACCTTCAGCAATTGCCTGGATGCGTCCATGATAACGGTAACCATTTCTATCGAAAACAACGTCAGTAATATTTTTTTCAGTTGCTTTCTTAGCTACAAGGTTTCCAACAAGTTTACCCTTAGATATCTTACCTTTGCTTTCTTTAATGCTTTCAGCAAGTTCTTTGCTTAGAGAAGATGCTGATGCAATGGTTAGACCGTTAGTATCGTCTATTACCTGAGCATAAACATGATTTAAACTTCTGTAAACTGTTAACCTTGGCTTTTCAGGTGTTCCAAAAATCTTTTTTCTGATTCTTGTTTTTGATCTTTCTCTTGGTTTTAAATTTCTTTTCATTTTCTAATCATTCTCCGGCTAAAGATTATTTACCAGCTGTTTTACCCGCTTTGCGAGTGATGACTTCATCAGAATACTTGATACCTTTACCTTTATAAGGTTCAGGTTTTCTTATTGATCTGATTTTAGCTGCAACCTGCCCAACAAGCTGTTTATCAATTCCATTAATAATTATCTGAGTTGGAGCAGGAACCTGCAATACAACATCACTTGGCGGAACAAAATATATAGGATGCGAATAGCCTATATTTAACAGTAAATTTGTTCCTTTTAGTTCGGCTTTATATCCAACACCGACAATGTTTAACGTTTTTGTATATTCCTGGGTAACACCGATAATCATATTTTGAATAATTGCTCGCGTTAGTCCGTGTAAAGATCTGTTTTCTTTTTGATCGTCAGATCTTTTTACCTGAACCGTACTTCCTTCAATATTCACAGAAATATTTTTGTGAAATTCAAAATTTAATTCGCCTTTCGGACCCTTTACTTTGAGTGCATTACCATTCTTTGTTAATGTAACGCCTTTAGGAATTTCTATTTGTTTTTTACCAATTCTTGACACTTTATAACTCCATCCTAAAAATTACCAGATGTAACAGATTACTTCACCACCTACAGATTGCTTGCGTGCTTCCTTATCTGTAAGCAGTCCTTTTGAAGTGGAAATTACTGCGGTTCCCAATCCATTTAATACCCTTGGAAGCTCATCTTTACCTTTATAAATTCTCAATCCTGGTTTACTTATTCTTCTTAACCCGCTAATAGCAGCAGTTCCCTGTTTATACTTTAAATGAATTCTAATTAAGTTTTGTTTATTATCTTCAACGATGGTAAAATCATGAATAAAATTTTCCTTTTTCAGAATTTCTGCAAGTTCTTTTTTTAGTCCGGATGATGGAATTTCCACGCGAACTTTTTTTGCTTTTGAAGCATTTCTTACTCTAGTTAAAAAATCTGCAATCGGATCTGTTAATGACATATAATATCTCCTTTTACCAACTTGATTTCTTTAATCCGGGAATTTCACCTCTAAGTGCCATTTCTCTAAGCACAAGTCTTGAAACACCAAACTTTCTGTAATATGAACGCCCCCTTCCGGTGAACATACATCTGTTTTTTATTCTTACAGGGGAAGAATTCCTGGGTAATTTCTGAAGAGCGACCCAATCACCTTTATCTTTAATTTCCTCACGGACTTTTTTAAATTTAGCAACGAGTTTTCTTCTTTTTTCATCTCTGGCTATAATACTCTTACGTGCCATTAATTCTCCTATTCTCCTGTTTTAATTTCTTTTTTTCTGAATGGGAAACCAAAAGATTTAAGCAATTCATAAGCTTCATTATCTGTCGGAGCAGAAGTTACAAATGTAATATCCATACCTAGAACTTTTGTAATTTTATCAACATTTATTTCGGGAAAAATAATTTGTTCTTTAACACCGATTGTATAATTACCTCTTCCATCAAAGGACTTATCAGATAGACCCCTGAAGTCACGAACACGAGGCAAAGCTATATTTATAAACCTGTCAAGAAACTCATACATTCTTTCTTTTCTTAACGTAACCATCGCACCTATATTCATACCTTCACGCAACTTAAAATTAGAAATCGCTTTTTTCGCTTTCCTGATACTAGCTTTCTGACCGGTGATAGTTTCAAGGTCTCTGACTGCTTCGTCAAGGACTTTAGAATCAGCAACTGCTGCTCCAACACCCATATTTACCACTATCTTCTGAAGTTTAGGAACCTGCATTACGCTTTTATAGCTGAAGTTCTTAACCAAAGACGGCACAATTTCCTGCTTATAAACATCGTGCAATCTTGTTTTAATTTTAATATCTTTTTCAGCCGGCGATTTAGCTTTTTCTTTTGAAGCTTTCTTCGGTTTTTCTGTTTCTTTTACTTTTGTTTTCTCTTTTGCCATTTTTTATTAAAACCTTAACTGAATTTGAAACTATGGAATCATTTCTCCACTAACTCTGCTTAGTCGGGCAATCTTTTTCTTACCGGTTTTATCATCTAAAATTATTTTTGCACCTATTCTTGTAGGTTCATTCGATTTAGGATCGAGGATCATAACATTTGAAGCATTAATTGGTGCTTCTTTTTCCAGAATTCCGCCCTGAGGATTTCTCTGAGTCGGTTTCGTATGTCTTTTACGAATGTTGATTCCTTCAACAATAACTTTAGAATCTTTGGGAAATACTTTAAGTACTTTTCCGGTTTTTCCTTTATCATTCCCGGAAATAACCATAACTGTATCATTTTTTCTAATCTTCATTAAACTAAAATCCTTATATAACTTCTGGTGCTAGTGAAACAATTTTCATAAATTGTTTTTCTCTTAACTCTCTTGCAACAGGCCCGAAAATACGAGTTCCTTTTGGTTCGTTTTGGGGATTTATCAAAACTGCCGCATTTTCATCAAACCTGATATAAGAACCATCATTTCTTCTTACTTCTTTTTTTGTTCTTACTATTACAGCACGCGATACTTCACCCTTCTTTACTGCGCCATTAGGTATAGCAGCTTTAACGGAAACCACAACAATATCACCAAGGGAGGCATATCTTCTGTTACTGCCACCAAGAACGCGTATGCATCGTACTTTTTTGGCACCAGAATTATCGGCAACCACCAGGTTAGTTTCTTCTTGAATCATTTTTCAATTTCTCCTTGATACTCTACTTGGCTTTCTCAACTATTTCAATTAAGCGCCATCTTTTGCTTTTACTTAAAGGTCTTGTTTCCATTATTTTAACTTTATCACCTAATCCGCATTCTCTTTTTTCATCGTGAGCCATAAGCTTTGTTGTTTTCTTAGAATACTTTCTATAAATAGGATGAGGAACTCTTCTTTCAATAGCAACAGTAATAGTCTTATCCATTTTATTGCTTACAACAATACCGATTCTGGTTTTTCTTAAAGCACGTTGTTCCATATTTAAGACTTAACTCCTTCTTTATTATCGTTACCGGCCTTTTGTACAGCCTTCATTTCTCTTTCTTTGAGAATGGTTTTCATCCTTGCAATATCTTTCGTAACTATGTTTAGCTTTGCAGTATTGGTTAATTGTTTAAGCTGATGGGCGAACTGAAGATCAACAAGATTTTTTTCTTCTTCAGCTATTCTTTTAATCAGCTCGTCGTTATTCATTTCTTTTATTTCATAAATTTTCATTTTACTGCCTTTATCTCTTATTCATAATCCGGTCTTGAAATAACTTTAGTTTTTATGGGAAGTTTGTGTGAGCACAATTTAAGAGCATCATTTGCAATTTCCCTTGAAACACCGGACACTTCAAACATAATCCTGCCAGGTTTAACAACAGCGACCCAGAATTCAGGCGCTCCTTTTCCTTTACCCATTCTTGTCTCCAAAGGTTTCTTGGAAACTGGTTTATCAGGAAATATTCTGATCCAGACTTTACCGTCTCTTTTCATCTTCCTGGATAGAGCAACACGACAAGCTTCAATCTGTCGGCTGGTAATCCAGGCTGGTTCTAAAGCTTTAAGTCCGAAATCACCAAAAGAAACCGCACTTCCACGATAAGCTTTTCCTTTGCGGCGTCCTCTTTGCGCCTTTCTAAACTTTACTCTTTTAGGCATTAACATAAATATAAACTCCTGCCAAATTAATCGGTTACTCTTTTACCGAGGATTTCACCACGGCAAATCCAAACTTTTATTCCAATTGAGCCATAGATAGTTTCTGCACGACCTGTGGCATAATCAATATCTGCACGAATGGTATGAAGGGGAATTCTACCATCTTTATACTGTTCAGTTCTGGCCATTTCTGCACCACCAAGTCTTCCAGCACACATAATTCTAATACCTTCAGCACCCATTCGCATAGCAGCTGTAATTGCCATTTTCATTGCTCTTCTGAAAGAAATTCTACCTTGTAGCTGCTGCGCAATATTTTCCGCAACTAAATAAGCATCTAATTCCGGTCTTTTTATTTCTGATATCTGAACCTTTACATCTTTTTGAGTTACTTTTTTTAATTCTTCTTCAAGCTGTGTAATCTCTTTTCCGCTCTTACCTATAACAACTCCAGGTCTGGAAGTATGAATAGTAAGAATAATATTCTTAGATGTTCTGTCAATAACAATTCTAGAAATGCCAGCTTTCTTTAACCTATTTCTAACATAAAGCCGTAGCTTATCATCTTCCTTTAATTTAGAGGAATAGGATTTATTCTCATACCAATTTGAGTCCCAGCCTCTTATTACTCCAACTCTTAAACCTATAGGATTAGTTTTCTGTCCCAAAAAATACCTCCTGATATTACGCTTTACTTGCGACAATAATAGTTAGATGACAAGATCTTTTTCTTATTCTATATGCTCTACCCATGGGCGCCGGCGAAATTCTTTTAATTGTCGGTCCCTGATTAACATATGCCTCTTTAATAAAAAGATCAGATGGTTCAACTCTACCAGCATCATCAGTGTTCAAAAAATTAGCAACAGCAGATCTTAAAGTTTTTTCTGCATCTTTCGAGGCTGCTTTAGTAGAGAAATGAAGAACTTCAAGTGCTTTATCTACAGACATACCACGAATAAGATCAATCAGCAGCCGCATTTTACGCGGTGATGAACCAATATATTTATTAACAGCTTTTGCTTCCATTTTAAAAATTTACCTTAAAATTTATTTTCCTTTTGCAGCTTTTTCAGCTTTAGTTCCAGGATGACCTCTGAAAATTCTTGTTGGGGCAAATTCGCCTAACTTATGACCAACCATATTTTCAGTTATGTAGAGAGGTATCATTTGCTTGCCATTGTGAACAGCAATAGTGTGCCCAACAAAATCCGGTAATATTGTAGAAGATCTTGACCAGGTTTTAATAATTTTCTTCTGATTAGTTTCATTAAGTTTAGAGATCTTCTCAACTAATTTATAATGCACAAAAGGTCCTTTTTTTACTGATCTTGGCATAGATTACTCTCTACTTCTTACGTCTTTTAATAATGAATTTATTCGATCCTTTTTTTTGCTTGCGGGTCTTTAATCCTTTTGCTTTCTGACCCCAGGGAGAAACGGGATGACCACCACCAGAAGTTTTGCCTTCACCTCCGCCCATAGGATGATCAACTGGATTCATAACCACACCTCTTACGTGTGGTCTTCTACCCAACCATCTTGTTCTACCGGCTTTTCCTAAGCTGATATTTTCCTGTTCAGCGTTACCCACTGAACCATATGTAGCCATACAATCAATTCTTACTAATCTAATCTCACCTGAAGGCATTTTTAACTGTGCAAAACCACCTTCTTTAGCCATTAATTGAATTGCCGCACCAGCACTTCTTGCTAGTTGTCCGCCCTTTCCAGGCTTCATTTCAACATTATGTATAAAACTTCCTAACGGCATTTCTTTCAACGGTAAAGCATTACCTATCTGTATATCGCTTCCATCACCAGATGTTACTTTGTCACCCACCTTTAAACCATCTGGAGCAAGAATATATCTTTTCTCACCATCGGCATAATGTAATAAAGCAATCCTGCAAGAACGATTAGGATCATATTCAATAGAAAATACCTTAGCAGGAACACCATGTTTATCTCTTTTAAAATCTATTATTCTGTAACGCCTCTTATGTCCGCCGCCTCTGAATCTTGTTGTTATTCTTCCAAGATTATTTCTGCCTCCAGATTTTTTAAGAGAAACAGTAAGTGATTTCTCCGGAGTTGATTTTGTTATCTCCTCGAATGATGCATTCGATCTAAATCTGGTTCCGGGAGTTACAGGTTTTAATTTCTTTATTGCCATTTTAATATCCTATTTCAAAACTCTACACTTGCTCAAACAATTCTATTGTTTCGCCTTTTTTCAAGGTAATAATCGCCTTTTTATATTTAGCTGTTTTCCCGACAAATCTTCCGCTTTTTCTGAATTGAGTTTTAGTCTTTCCATCGTAGTTTATAGTTCTTACATCCACTACATTAACATTAAATTTGTCTTCTATTGCTTTTTTAATTTCTATTTTATTTGCTTTAGTATTAACTACAAATCCATATTTATTACTTTGGTCTGCCGTTATACTAGTCATCTTTTCAGTTATCAAGGGTCTGATCAAAATCTGATGCATATTAATTCACCGCCTCTCCATTATTTCCAAAGGTAGCTTCAATTACTTTAACAGCACTTTTTTGTAATACCAAAACCTGATTATTTAAGATGTCGTATGTAGAAGCCTTATTGGCTTCTAATACCTTTACTTTGGGTACATTTCTTCCCGATTTGTAAACCTGATCGCTAAAAGAGGAGGTTAGCATTAATACTTTTTTTCCATCAATCTTCAGTGCTTCAAGAATTTTTGTAAAATCTTTTGTCTTAGGTTTTTCTAGTGAAAAATCTTCAATAACAATTAATTGTTGATCTTTAGCTTTATAACTCAGAGCTGATTTTCTCGCTAATCGCTTTAATTTCTTTGGTAAATCCTGTCTATAATCTCTGGGACGCGGTCCAAAGATTGTTCCACCACCAACCCACAAAGGAGATCTTGATGTACCGGCTCTGGCACCACCACGACCCTTCTGCTTCCAGGGCTTCTTACCACCGCCTCTTACTTCGGCTCTTTCCTTCGACTTATGAGTACCTTGTCTTTGATTAGCAAGATAAGCTTTAACCGAAAGATAAATGGCGTGATCGTTAGGCTCAACAGCAAATATGCTATCAGCGAGCTCTAGTTTTTCGCCTGAGGTTTTTCCATCTATTTTGTATACATCTAAAGTCATTTTTATTTACCGTTTACTTCTTAATCAATTCAAGTATAGAATTAATAGCACCGGGTGTTGCACCCTTTACCATAATTAAATTTTGATCCGAAATTATTTTAACCACTTTTAAATTTGAAACTGTTACATTTTCATTACCCATTCTACCGGCCATTTTCATTCCTTTAAATACTCTTGAAGGATAAGAACTTGAACCAATAGAGCCCGGTGCTCTTAACCTATCGCTCTGCCCGTGAGTTGTACCTCCAACACCTCCAAAGCCATGTCTTCTCATAACACCTTGAAAACCTTTTCCTTTGCTTTTTCCTCTCACCTTAATGAATTCACCTTCTGAAAAAAAATCAACTTTAATTTCATCGCCAACTTTATAGTCTGCAATATTAAATTTTCTAAATTCTCTTAAAGTATTTTTAGGCAAAATATTATTTTTCTTAAAGTGACCAAGAACAGGTTTGGTTATATTTTTTTCTTTTTTAACTCCAAAGCCAAGCTGCAGAGCTTCATAACCATCTTTTTCTTTAGTTCTTATTGATACAACGTGACAGGGACCCGCCTGAATAACAGTAACAGGAATAATAGCCCCGTCGGGGTTAAAAATACTAGTCATACCAATTTTTTTTCCAATTAAACCAGGCATATCAACTCCAAAATTCCTTAAAGCTTGATCTCAATATCAACACCCGCCGGTATATCTAATTTACTCAAAGAGTCGACGGTTTTGTTATTTGAATTGTGAATATCAATAATTCTCTTATGTGCCCTTGTCTCAAACTGTTCACGTGATTTTTTGTCAACGTGAGGAGAGCGGAGTACAGTATAAATTGTTTTTCTGGTCGGTAATGGTATTGGACCGGAAACAACAGCACCTGTACTTCTAACTGTTTTTATTATCTTTTCTGTTGACTTATCAATCAGTATATGATCGTACGATTTCAATTTAATTCTAATCTTTTGTCCGGGCACGGAACTTACTCCTTAATTTAATAATACAAACTAAAAGGGAGTTTAACCTCCCTTTTGGTTTTCTAACAATTAAAATTATTCAATAATTTTTGTTACAACACCAGCACCAACGGTTCTACCGCCTTCACGAATAGCAAACCGCAGACCTTCTTCCATTGCAATTTCGGAAATAAGATCAATTTTCAGTTTCACGTTGTCACCAGGCATAACCATTTCAGTACCTTCAGGCAGTGTAGCTACTCCAGTAACGTCAGTAGTTCTAAAATAAAACTGTGGTCTGTAACCGTTAAAGAATGGTGTGTGTCGTCCACCTTCTTCTTTTGAAAGGATGTAAACTTCACCTTCAAAAACTTTATGAGGAGTAATTGATCCTGTTTTTGCAAGAACCATTCCTCTCTCAATTTCGTTTTTATCAACACCTCTGAGCAATATACCAGCATTATCACCAGCCAATGCAGAGTCAAGTTCTTTTCTGAACATTTCGATACCGGTAACAACTGTTTTCTTGTGAAGACCTAAGCCGATTAATTCAACTTCTTCCTGAATTTTAACGGTTCCTCTTTCAACTCTTCCGGTAGCAACTGTACCACGTCCGGTTATTGAGAAGACATCCTCAACAGGCATTAGAAATGGTTTGTCAGTACTTCTTTCCGGAATTGGAATATAGCTATCAACTGCATCCATAAGTTCCCAAATACAATTATATCTCTCATCACTTGGGTCTGCTCCAGCCGAACCGGCTTCCAATGCATGAAGTGCGGAGCCTTTAACAATAGGAATCTCATCACCAGGAAATTCATATTGTGTTAACAGATCTCTCATCTCCACTTCAACTAATTCAATGAGTTCAGGATCATCAACCATATCAACTTTATTCATAAACACTACTATTTTAGGTACACCAACCTGTCGAGCAAGAAGAATATGCTCTCTTGTTTGAGGCATAGGTCCATCAGTTGCCGCAACAACGAGAATTGCACCATCCATCTGTGCAGCACCAGTGATCATGTTCTTAACATAGTCAGCGTGACCTGGACAGTCAACGTGAGCGTAATGTCTGTTAGCTGTTGAGTACTCTACGTGAGCAGTTGCAATGGTAATACCTCTTTCTCTTTCTTCAGGAGCATTATCAATAGAGTCAAACGATCTAATTTGTGATAAGCCCTTTAAAGCGAGAGCCATTGTGATGGCAGCCGTTAATGTAGTTTTGCCATGATCTACGTGACCGATAGTACCTACGTTAACGTGAGGTTTACTCCTATCAAATTTTTCTTTTGCCATCGTATTCTCCTTTTATATGATTATTCTTTTGTTTTGTTCTCTAACTATTAAGTAGTTGAAGCTGATTTTTTTCCTAATGTTTTTTCTGCAATTTCTTCAGCGATTGATTTTGGTACTTCATCATAATATTCAAATTGCATTGTATAAATTGCTCTGCCCTGTGTCATGGATCTTAAAACTGTAGCATATCCGAACATTTCGGATAGGGGTACTTTTGCTTTTATAACCTGAGCATCTTTTCTAGCTGTAAATCCTTCTATTTTTCCACGTCGCGAATTTAAATCGCCCATAACGTCACCCAAGTAGTCTTCGGGTGTGATCACTTCAACTGACATAATTGGTTCCAGCAGAACTGGCTTAGCTTTTCTTGCACCAGCCTGAAATGCTATAGAACCTGCAACTTTAAATGAAATTTCATCTGAATCAACGTCGTGATATGAACCATCGTATATCTTTGCCTTGATATCAACAACAGGAAAGCCCGCGATAATACCATTTCT
>DATHSU010000211.1:0-18108 GCA_035463895.1 Ignavibacteriaceae bacterium
CCCCAGGATTCAAAATTATTATTTATAGGAAGAACATAATTGCTGGCAAAAGCGGTTTCGGTTTGTCTTTCCGACAGTGTGACAACAACACCGGCATTATTTAATGCTTCTGAATAACCCAGATCAGCCGGTAAATGATAAACGGGATTACAATCATAATGTATAACCGCTGCAACTCTGTTGTTATTAAGATTTGCAACAAGATTTTCAAATTCTTTACTTTCAGAAAGTAGAGAAAGAGTTACATTTTGTGAATCTGTCTTGTAAAGATTTTTATTTCCTAAAACTTCATTAATGAGATTTACAGCAAGATGTAAATTTTCAGGAAGACTATTTCCGGCAAATACAATTGCTTTACCTCTTTTGGAAAGTAAATCACTTACAAGATGATCAACCTTAGTTTTATCAAGATTATATTTCCCGATAAAGGAGTTAAGAGAATATCCGGAAGTATTAACAGTGATACCGCTTACACCTTTATTACCAAGTTCATTCAGCAGACACATAACGAAATCAAATTGGGCTTCCGGTTTTAATCTGAGCCTGTAATCGGAATTCACACCGGTTAAAGAAAGATTGCTTTCAACAGAGTAAAGCCGGTTAAATTTTTTCTTAACAACATCCCTTCCTTCAGAGAACAATCTTGCAGTTTCAACATAGTTGCCTTCTGTACCAAGAATATCTGCTTCCAGTGTAACTATTATTTCAGCTTCATTCCATTTTATCAAAGGAAATGAACCTGTTCCATAACTTTTTTCCCAGGCTGAGTTTCTTGTTTGCTCATTAAAAAGCTCGTAGGAATAAATTTTTGCTGATGGATATTTTTTCTTGAAATCATCAAAAACCTTAAGTGCTGTAGGCGAGGTAATGGAATTGGTAACAATAGCAATTTCTTTGCTGCCTGCTAAACTTAGTGCAGCGATAATATCATCATCAACACTTTTCCAGTTAGTATTATTAAGAATATTGTTTCTTTTTCTTAGTGGTTCATTAAGTCTTTCAGGATCGTATAGATTTAATATGCTTGCCTGACCTTTTGCACAGGTTTTTCCTTTGCTTACAGGATGATCGGGATTACCATCTACTTTTATTGGCCTTCCCTCCCTGGTTTTTATAAGAATTCCGCAGGAGTTAGCGCACGATGAGCACGTTGAAGCATAGTAATTTGGGTGACCTAAAATAATTTCTTCAGGTTTTTCATTGTAAGGGACAATCTCACCTTTATCTCTGTAATCTGTACAAGCGGTTCCCGCAAGTGCTGCGGAAGCTCCGAGCAGAGCAAGAAATTTTCTTCTTGATACAACAGACATTCCTGATGGATCAAAACCATCTGTTACACCGTCCTTAAACTCATGATGGCGTGCATCCAACACTTCTTTATTCTGATAAAGCTCTTCAAAGCTTCGCCAGTAATTGGGATCAGGTAGATTTGTTAATTTACTGTTTTGAGATTCATCTTTCATATCGGGCATTAATTTCACCTATTTTTTCCTGCTGACAGCTGAAGGATTAATTTTAACTTTTACAGGATTATCAAATTCTTTTTTGGTCTTGCCAAATAAACTGAACGGAAAAGTTTTCATTAGAACAAATCCGAACAAACCTGTACCTGCTGATGCAAAAAATTTTTTTCTGTTCATATATTTTTTATTTGATGATTTCTGGTCCATTAAATATTTGCTTATCTATGACATGCGGAGCAATAGTCCGGCCCTTTATTTACAGTATTTTTAAGTTCAGGCAATTTATCGTGTGCATTTCTATGGCAATCCAAACATGCGGCCATTGTAAATGAATTCATTTGACCGACTTTTTCCATCTGAGTCATCTCACCGTGACAGGCAGTGCAGTCAATTCCTTTATTAACATGTACGCTGTGATTAAAGTATGCATAATCAGGCACTTTGTGAATACGTTTCCATTCAAGGGGAATTCCTTCCCTATAATATTCAGCTAACTTTATAATTTCAGGCCGATCTTTTCTGGCAACAGAATGACAATTCATACAAGTTGCAACTGCAGGCACCATAGCATAGCGTGATTTTTCAACACCAACGTGACAATACTGACAGTCGATTTTCATTTCACCTGCGTGCAGTTTATGAGAATAATTTATTGGCTGTTCAGGTGTATATCCAACACCATCCCTCTCAGCTTTTGAAGCAAAGTAGGTAAGTGTAAAAGAAGTAATAACAACAAAAAGAGTTACAGGCAGCCTGTTTCTTAATATGTAATCTAAAAATGATTTCTTCATCATTTCCCTTTTAGTTCCGGGCTTATTTAATTAAAAATATTTGAAACTCAAAACAAACAAATGAATTATCCACATAGCCAATGGATATTTTGTCCTGAGATAAATTGAAGCGTGGTAAAAACAAAAAATGAAGCACTAATTCTATTTGATAATTAACAACAATTTTGATTTTGCAAAAGTAAATCTATGGAATTCAGCAAATAAAACAAACAAACTTTTCAGCATTACTAAGCTGAGTAATAAAAAAAATAACTGAAAAAAATTAAACAAAATATTTAAGTAACCGGGACACTATTATTGCTGTTAGCAAAAATACTGTAACATATAATATAAATATCCTAATAGATCTGGAAGTTAAACTGAAGTTAGATAGATATCCCCTCCAACCGCATTCTTTGCATCTAAAAATATTAAAAAAAGTTAATGTCTTAATTATTTTTTCTTTCGCATTCCTTGTGTGTGACTTCCGGAGTGTGCCCGCAGCCTTGCAAGCAGGGCATGGCTTGAAGAGTGGATTACGTTTATATATTACTCGAGTTTTGCCCATCTAATGATCATCCATTTATGGTTTATTCAATAGCTTATTATAAATACTATCATTATTGATTATTTCGAGAGCAACTTTAACCTGGTTATCACTCTGTAATCTTTCCTCAAGACTTTCATTCACTCCGCGATACCGGCTGGCAAGTTCAGCTTTAAGTTCTGATAATATCCCGCTGCTGCCGGCTTTAAAGTCTTTATCAAAGACACCATCAAATTGTTTTCTTAAAGATTCCAATGATTCTTGAATCTTTAAGTCATCAGAGTTTTTATCAATCTCAGATAGTACTTCATTGAATTTTTTCTGAAGTGATGAAGTATATGTAAAATCTTTTTCCTTTAAGTAAAACCTGAATGATTCAATAATTTTATTTCCGTCTATTTTATGAAAATCAGCATCGGGATTTTCATAAAAGTATTTATCAGCAAACGAAAAAATAAGCCCGCGTGCTAAAAGCTGCTGTATGAGTTCATTAACGTTTTTAACTTCTACTGTTGTATCAGGAGATATTCCGCCTGCAGAGTAAACAGCTCTCTTATTGTCAGTCTGAAATAAATCAACAAGAATAGAATCCGTAACCTGAATTGCAGGATTGTCTTTTGAATAATCTATTTTCTGAATACTTCTGCCGCTGGGTGTAAAATATTTTGCAGTAGTAATTTTTAATGATGTATTATTAGTTAGCGGAATAATAGTTTGAACAAGCCCTTTGCCAAAAGATTGTGTACCAAGGATTATTCCCCTATCGTGATCCTGAATTGCACCTGCAACTATTTCAGAAGCAGAGGCGCTGCTGCCGTTAATTAAAACTACAAGTTTTTCATTATGAGCAATAGGCAGCTGTTTAGAGTAATACTTTTTAATACTATTTTCTTCTCTGCCCTTCGTTGAAACAACCAGCTGATCTTTAGCAAGGAATTTTTCACAGACATCTACAGCAGCATCCAAAAGACCGCCGGGGTTTCCTCTTAAATCAAGAATAATTGATTCAATGTTTTTTTCCTGAGATAAACTTTTCAGAGAATTACGCAGTTCATCACCAGCAGACCTGCTGAAATTTGAAAGTTTTATATAAACATTATTCCTGTTTTCCGGAAAGAATCCCGCGTAGGTTACATTCTTGAGTTTTATTTCCTCTCTTACTATGCTGAAGAGAAGTGTATCTTGGGAATCCTGTCTTAAAATTTTCAGATCAACGTAAGTTCCTGGCTCCCCTTTTACAAGAGATGATACTTCATCAACATTTTTAGGACTTATTTTAACTCCGCCGGCTTCAATTATTATGTCGCCAACTCTAATACCTTGCTTTTGGGCAGAATAACCGCCGACAACCTCAACAATTGTAACATTATCGCCGCGAACACCAATTGATACTCCAATGCCGCCATACTTCCCATTAGTCATCAAATCAATATCCTGCTGCTTGGATTCATCTACAAAAATTGTGTACGGATCCAAAGTGCTTAGCATGCCTTTGATACCGGCACGCATAAATTCCTGTGGATTAATGTTATCAACATAATTGAATGAAATTTCCTTGTAAACTTTTCCAAGTAATTCCATGTTCTTAGCAATTTCAAAATAAATATCAGACTTGCTTGCAAAAAAACCTGTAAGAATCAGACTGCCGGATGCAATAAAAATAATGAGCAGTTTTCTTTTTAACTTTTTCATATTAACTCCGTCTTATCATAATCATGTATTTCATTAACTATTTCTTTATGTATTGTTTCTATATCTCGATTACCATCTATAACCCTGAATCTTTTTTCTTCCCCAGCAATTTCCAGATAACCTTCGCGCACCCGTGTAAAAAAATCCTTGTCAGCCATTTCAATTCTGTCAAGTTCAGCCAGCTTTAGTAATTTTCTTTGATGCGCAACTTCAACAGGGATATCTATAAAAAAGGTTATGTCAGGTATAGTTTCACCAATAGCAATTTTATGAATACTTTTAATGGCAT
This sequence comes from Ignavibacteriaceae bacterium, assembly GCA_035463895.1. Taxonomy (GTDB): domain Bacteria; phylum Bacteroidota; class Ignavibacteria; order Ignavibacteriales; family Ignavibacteriaceae; genus JAGXRK01. Next base: position 4,762 of record DATHSU010000211.1, read on the forward strand.
CTACGGATAAACCTCTTCCGTAACCCTGGTAAGCAGTTGAGGAATCGTGAAACCTATCGGATAAAACAAAATAACCTTCATTGAGAAATGGTCTTACTTTTTCCCGCACAAGCTGCGCTCTGCTGGCTGAGAAAAGCAGAATCTCTGTTTGCATGAACATCTGATCATTGTTCTTATCAAGAAGAATATCCCGTACTTTTTCAGATATTTGTGTTCCGCCAGGTTCACGGATAATTTTAACAATTTTATGCTTGTTAATAAGATACTCTTCCAGTTTTTTTATTTGTGTGGATTTACCGCAGAAATCTATGCCTTCAAATGTTATAAACATTAAATTGATCTTTTACTTTTTCTAATCAAACTTTTTAATTATGTACCTGAGACGCTCAGGTCTTTGTGTAACCAATTCTATATTTTCCGGAAACTCAATTATGGGCTGAACAGCACCAAGCGAATCGAGCAGCACATCCCTGTAATGAACATAAGCTCTAAAGTCATTTTCAGTTAATCTGCCAAGAATGTTAATTCCTCCTTTAACCAGGCAGGAAACACTATTTGGTATAAGCACTACATCCCTGTCAGCAGGTACATCAACAACTTCAACTCTAATGTTGTCAACCGTTTTATCAACAATTCTTTGAACATCCAGAAATATTTCAACAAAAGGAACATCTGTAACCAGTTTACTATTCTCAAATTCAGCCTTTACTCGGGTCTGAGAATCAAGCTGTAAAAGTTTAACACTTTTGGTTTTAAGACCTTCGAGCCTGTTAATCAAACTTTTAGGTCCGGAAACATTTACAGAGTCAGGTGTTACTGTAAGTTTAGCACTCAACCCAAACCCGGTTTTAAAATCAATATTGAGATCAGGAATTACAAGCAGCTTCTTAGCTTTAATTTTTTCAATAACAAAAGAAACGGTATCTGGAGAAATATCAATAACAGATACATCTGAAGAAAGCCAGGGATTATTGATAATATTTGCATATAAATTAGATAAAACAAACCCGCTGTCGTTCTTTGCTGAAACATTAAAATATGATTCGGAACCAAGGGAAATACCAGCAAGCCGCCAGCCGATTCCTTTTATTTTAACAGATATATTTTGGGGTAAATCAGTTGAAACAGTGTAACCAGAGGGTGCATCAATAACTCTTACAGGAAGATTAATTGTCGAATAAAATTCTTCAGATAATGTAATTGATATCCACAGAATTGCAGAAAACACAAGCGCGATAATTATGATGTTAAGATTTTTTTTCAACCTGAAAGCAACTTAAATTGTGGATAAAAATATGATTTACCTTATTGTAAGATATAAAAATCAAATTAATTCTTTGAAGTAATTTAAAAGTTCCTCCCTGTTAGCACGGGATATTTCTCGTCCCTTAATGGGAAATCCATTGAAGCTCCTTGCGAATCTTCTGAGTTTGTGTACATTGAACTTTTTTAGCTGTTCTAAATCTGCCGGACCGTTACCTTCATTTTCAGTTTCATTCACATTAGTTACAGATTTAATCAAATCATTATCATTTTCCTTAATTCCCAGAGCTTCTTTTTTTAACCTGGCAATAGTAGGATTATCGCTTCTTCCTTTAAAAGGCTGATGAACAGCTTCATCCGTTTTTTCTTTTTTAACCTCAGTTTTTGGTAAAGATTTTCTAACTGATCTATTCTGTTCAATGGAATCAGAAGGGATTTCAGCCTCACCTGCTTTAATTGGTTCAAAATCATCAAAAACGCTTTCTTTTGATGGAGTGGAATCAATAGTAATTGTTTTCTTAGTGCTGATTCTTTTTTTATCAGCTTTAATAACTTCAGTTTTAGCTGGAGTGCTTCTTTTTAATTGCAGTAAGTCAAAAAGCTTTTCATCCGGCTTAGTGATTATTTTCTGACCGAAGTAGGATGTAGAGGATTTTGAAATTGCAGAAGCTGATTCCATTGCACTTTTAATTTCAGAATATTCACCGCAAATAAAAGAGATCACAGAGCCATCGCCGGGAATTTGCAGGCTAAGCAGATCGATTTTTTTCGATCTTAAAATCTGCTGTAATACCTGTGAAGACAAAGCAAGTGAGCGAGTTTCTATTATGCAAATTGAATTTGTCATTGTACAGCCTCCTGAAATATGTACTGCTCTACTGCCGGATCTAGATCTTCGACTAGCTGACTGACCAAAAAACTTCCTGACCTTTTTGCGGATGCCTCCCCGGCAATTAAAGCTGCTTCAACTGAGGGAGCATCACCCTTGATAAGCAGCACAAATGATGATGGCCCGATTTTAATCTGCTTTATAAAATCAAGATTTGCAGCTTTTAACATTTGATCCGCTGATTCTAGAGCGGATGCAAGGTTATTTAATTCAAGAAATCCCGTTGCATTTTGTTTCATTTCCGTGCTCCGAATGATGAGTTTTACATAGTAAAAATACTATTTGAATATAAGATTAACAATATGCTCCCTGTTTATCTATTTTAATGAATCGAGGTATTCCTGCAGAATAATTGCGGCGGAATTCATATCAATAAGTTCTTTGTTTTTTCTTTTTTTCTTTTTATTGACTGATTCAATTATTCTATCCTTCGCCATTACAGATGTAAAGGTTTCATCCCATTCAATTACATCAAGATTAAATTCTTTTATCAACTGTTCTTTAAATTTCTTAACTTCACTCACTATCGAAGTGCCCGAAGTTTTTTCATCAGATGGAACGCCAAGAACAATTTTTTTTATATTTTTGCTGTGAATTATATCCGATAATTTCTTCAGACGTGTGTTATCATTCTGGAGGGTCGTTAGAGAATATGCAAAGCTAAATAGTGGATCTGATACAGCTATACCGATTCTCTTTAATCCGAAGTCAATTCCCAAAAAACGTGTGAGATGTTCATCAGTCATTAAGCGCTTTCAAATCTTTCAACGGTAAAAACACCATTAAGTTTTTTCAGTCTTTCAATAAGTCGATTTAAATGATCAAGATTATTAACATAAACAGTTACGCTGCCATCAAACATCGAATCGGATGTACTGATATTTAGTGATTTTATATTTGTATTCTGGTAGGTAACAATAGAATGCGAAATATCATTAAGTATTCCAGGTCTATCCTCACCTTTAATAGTTAAACCGGCAACAAAAAGACTTTCCTCGCCTTCGGGCCACTGAACCGGAAAAAGTTTTGATGCATCGGTAGTTGAAAGATTAACAAGATTGGTACAGGTTTTACGATGAATTTTAATTCCCTCGCCAACAGTAATGTAGCCAATTACCGGGTCACCGGGTATCGGGTTACAGCATTTTGCATAAGAATACTTAATGCCGGATTTTTTTCCGTCAACTAAAACACCACCTATATCGCCCCTTGCAATGTCAGCAAATTTATCAAACTTAAGCTCTGCGGATTGTTCTTTTGCTTCTTTATCTCTTGAAGCAGAAAGAACTTCCTCCAGGTTAACCGTGTTTTGTGCAATTGCTTTAAAGAACTGGCGTGTATTATCAAACTTAAGATTATGAACCAGCTTCAGCAGATCTGTTTGGTTGAAAGTAAGTTTTTGTTTTTTAACCCGCTTATCCCAAATTTCCTTGCCTTTATTTATTATATCATCTTCTTCCTTATTTACCCATCTGCGTATTGCATTTTTTGCTTTATGCGTTTTAACAAACTTTATCCAGTTCTTATTCGGATGCTGGTTTTTTGAAGTTATAATTTCTACCTGGTCACCGCTGTTTAATTGTGTATCAAGCGGAATGATCTTACCATCCACCTTTGCGCCTATACAGTGATAACCTACTTTGCTGTGGATCTCAAATGCAAAATCAACCGGAGTTGAACCCACAGGCAAACGCCTTAATTCTCCCTTAGGAGTAAAGACATAAATTTCATCCTGGTAAAGATTAAGCTTAAAACTTTCAAGTAATTCTTTTCTTTGATCGTCACGCGATGCATTTTCAAAAATATCACGAATCCAGTTAACCCAGGTTTCAAGTTCCTTATCAGTTGCGGTTTTGGTTTCCTTATAACGCCAGTGTGCAGCCACACCCTTCTCGGCAACTTCGTGCATTTGTTTGGTACGTATCTGAACTTCAACTAATCTGCCGTCCGGACCAACAACTGTTGTGTGAATTGACTGATAATTATTTGTCTTTGGAATTGATATATAATCCTTAAAGCGATCCGGCACCGGCAGGTAAAGCTGATTTACGATTCCCAATGTTGTATAGCAATCATTTCTGTCATCAGTATCAAGAATTATTCTGATAGCAAAAAGATCGTATATCTCTTCAAAAGGTTTATTGCGTCTTACCATTTTTCTGTAAACGCTGTAAAGATGTTTAGGTCTTCCGCTTAAATCAAAATTAAGTTCGTATTCATTAAGTTTTTTTGTTATCGGGTCGGCAAACTTTTTAATATACGATTCACGTTCCTTGCGTTTAGCTTTTATTTTTCTGGCAAGTTCCTCATACGCTTCTTTATTTAAGTATTTGAATGCAAGATCTTCCAGTTCCCATTTTACTTTTCCAAGTCCAAACCTGTGTGCAAAGGGGGCATAAATTTCCAGAGTTTCCTGAGCAATTCTTCTTTGCTTATCGGGACTAACAAATTCAAGCGTGCGCATATTGTGCAAACGATCGGCAAACTTTACAAGAATTACACGAACATCTTTAATCATTGAAAGCAGCAGCTTGCGGTAGTTCTCTGCCTGGGTAATTTCCTGTCCCCTGAAAATCCCGCTGATTTTTGTTACTCCATCAACGATGTCAGCAACTTCTTTACCGAATTCTTTGGAAATGATATTTATGTTGAAATCCGTATCCTCGGCAACATCGTGGAGCAAGGTGGCAACAATGGTAGTATCATCAAGAGGAAATTCTTCAGCAACTATCATTGCCACTTCAAAAGGATGAGTAAAGTAAGGTTCACCGGAAGCACGAAGATCGTGCTTGTGCGCTTCCACTCCAAATGCAAATGCTTTACGCAAAAGTGCCTCGTTCACCTTTGGTAAATTTTGTCTGCTGACTGCAAGCAGTTCATCAAGCATTGTGTCGTATTTGGAATTTTCTGTACTCATTTGAAAAAAATGTATGAATCACAAGTAAAATAATGGTTTTATATGACTTGTTAAAGTAGAGGAAATTGGGTAAGGAGTGTCAATAAACTAGCTGGTCTCCTCAAAAAGTGTGCGAACTCGTTTCAATCTATCCTCAAGTTTATCTTTTTCAAAACCGGTAAGGTCGTTGTACTCCAGTATTTCTGAACAAAGTCCCCGTGCTTTTTCTATTTCACCAAGTTTAACATATTGCTGTGCAATTATGTGCTTGAGGGTTATTTCATTCACTCTTGTTTTTACACCGGTTTTCAGGTATGAATTAAGGATTTCAAAATATGTCTCAATGGATTTTCTTAAATCCATTTCTTCGTAAGCCCTGGCAAGTCCCCATTTAAAAACTCTTGAAGCCGGAAATTTTTCAACAGAATATTTGGATAATTCCTGTGCAGATATAAAATCTTTCCGATCAATGTAAATCCATATCAGTGAATGGATTGCTATATGCGTATTGTAAACTGATGAATCAATTGCGTGTTTAAGTTTTTCAATTCCAAAATCGCGGTTATCACTAACGAAAGGAAGCCAGGAAAGAAATTCAGTTTTACTGCTTTTCCAATACTGATAAGTCCCTATGGCAATCCATGCTTCGTGGAAATCGGTATCAAGTTCAATGCATTCTTCAAAAGCTGAGACAGAACTTAATCCGGTTTTAAGCGCATCGAACCAGTTGCCTTTTAATGCCTGGTAATAAGCATAATATCCGCCTGATAGTGCATAGAAATATATGTTCCATTTGTCAGTTTCATTTTTTTTAAGCAGATTTTCAGATAATGTCTGAGCTTCTTTTAAGTTATTTTCTATCTGCTTTTCATCGAACGGAGTTTCAAAATCATAAGCGTAAGCTATTTTTGCAGCGGCAAGATAAATTTTACCAAGAGGCAGTTCAGGATATGTTTGATCAAGGTATGAGAAAGTTTTTTCTGCTCTTTCATAACTATGATTTACAATGTGATCGATACCGGCTCTTAACAGGCTGTCAACTTTTGCATCGGGATAAACTTGTGCTTTCAGCGAGCAAGGTAACACGAAGAACAGCAGCAGAATAATTTTAAAAAGTACCGAATGTCCTGTCACCAGCATCACCTAATCCGGGAAGAATATAACCCTTATCATTTAACTGCCTGTCTAAAGCAGCACCAAATATTTTTATATCAGGATGGGCATCCGATAACTTTTTGAGTCCCTCCGGTGCAGCAACAAGACAGGAGAATACCAATTGTTTTGCACCTTTTTTCTTGAGATAATTAACAGCTTCTGAAGCGCTTCCGCCGGTTGCAAGCATAGGATCAAGAAGGATAACAAAAGCATTGGAAATATCTTTAGGGGTTTTGTAATAATACTCAACAGGTATTAAAGTATTTTCATCGCGCTGCAAACCGATATGCCCGACTTTAGCTTCGGGAATAACTTCAATAAAACCGCTTACCATTCCAAGGCCTGCCCGAAGTATAGGAATAAGCACAACTTCCTGATCAATTTTATAACCTGTGGTTTTCTCCAGCGGTGTTTCAATATCCGCCTTTTTAAGATTGAATGACTTTGCAATTTCAACTGCAAGAATATTAGATATCCTTTTTACAGCAGAGCGGAAATATTCTGTGCCTGTGTTTTTATCACGCAGAATTGTCATATCCCGTTTTACCAGCGGATGATCTAAAAGAAAGAAATTATTATTCATATTTATTTTTGTTTAAAAGAAAGAGTGATTGGAACACCTTCAAATCCAAATTTTTTACGGATGAGTTTTTCAAGCCAGCGTTTGTAATGATCTGCAATTTCTTTAGGATAGTTGGAAAAGAAAATAAATATCGGGTAATAATCGCCAACCTGTGTAATGTATTTTATCTTCACTTCCCTGCCGGTATGAGTTGCAGGCGGCGAGTTCTTTTCAATTTCCGGCAGAATAATATCGTTCAATTCGCTTGTTGGAATTTTTCTTTTTCTTTCATCACCAATTTTTTTGCAGAGATCTATAAGCTTATAAATTCTTTGTTTTGTTAGTGCGGATATAAACATTACGGGGGCATAATCAATCGAGCCCATTTTTTCACGGATTCCGATTTCAAAATCCCTTGCTGAATTAGTTTCTTTCTCTATCAAATCCCATTTGTTTACTGCGATAATGAGACCTTTTCTCCATCGTACAACTTCATCAATAATTTTCTGGTCCTGTTTTTCCAGTCCGGAATTAGAATCAAGCATAACAACAGCAACATCACACTCTCCTATTGCCTTCAGAGTTCTGATGTTGGAAAAAAACTCAATGCTTTCCTGAACTTTCTTCTTTTTTCTTAAACCTGCCGTATCGACAAGAATAATTTCTTCACCGTAATACTTTAAAATTGAATCGAGACTGTCTCGTGTTGTACCGGGAATTTCAGTAACAATACTTCTGTCATATCCAAGCAAAGCATTAGTAAGTGATGATTTACCAACGTTTGGTCTTCCTACAACCGCAATTTTTAATCTGGTATCATTTTCTTCTTCGCTGAAGTCAGGAAAATCTTCTGTTATTATATCAAGCAGATCACCAAGTTTTCTGCCAACTTGAGCCGAAATATCATAAACAGCATCAACACCAAGTATATAAAATTCATTTGCTGCTGCCTCATACTTTTCAGAATCAACTTTATTTGCTAAGAGATAAAACTTTTTTCCTGATGCCCTTAGCATATCAGCAATATTATGATCCATCGGATTGACGCCATCGCGTACATCAGTAAGAAAGAGAATTGCATCAGCTTCAAGAATTGCAACTTCAACCTGTTCACGTATAGCCGTTTCAAAAAGGTCCTTGGAATCAGGTACGTAACCGCCCGTATCGATAAGTCTGAACTTCTTTCCTGCCCAATCGGATTCAGCATAATTACGGTCGCGGGTTACACCGCTCTGATCATCAACAATAGCTTCACGCTTTCCAACAATACGATTGAAAAGGGTTGATTTGCCTACGTTAGGTCTGCCTACAATTGCAACTAATGGTAATTTCATAGGTCAAAGATATGAAGAAAGCACGTAGGAATGAAGATGGGAATTAAGCAGATAGCGGGCAATTCAAAGGTGTTGTGTGCTGACGGTTTGTTATGTTTGCCATTCCCATTCCTTTGAAGAAAACGCCATTATTTCTTATTTAAATATTCACTTCTGCCACAGGCAGATAAAGTCTATTTAACTGTCCGATGCGGAATGTTAAAGAAGTTATACCACTTTTTTCAATATGGTTATTATACACTCTTAATGAAGACTGATGGAGAAACCGAAAATTTTTTACTAAGTGCAACAACCTGCCTTAAATTAAGTTGTCTTTTACCATTTAATATTTCTGAAACAACACCCTGGCTCCCTATCTCTATTAAATCACTTTGAGTTAATCCGTGTTCTTCCAATAAATATTTTAATGTCTCTATCGGATCTTCAATCGGTTCTGGAATATTTCTATTTTCGTAATCCTTTATTAATGTACCAAGTGTATCAATCAATGATTCTTTGACCGGGTCACTTTTTTCATTTACTTCATCAATCAATTGGTCCAGCATATTTAGTGCTCTTTTGTAATGACGTTCTGTATAAATTGTTGAAACTAACTTTGAAACGTTTGGCCATACTTTAACCGTTCTCTTTATTTCATTTTTTTCTTTTATCATTTTTATTCCTTCCATTTTCCTAAATCGTATTCAGAATGTGTGAAAATATTTCGAATATATACTCTTTTTGCCGAATAAACTATATAAGCAATTAAACGAAATCTATTACCTCCAATATTAAATACAGTAAACTTTCCGACCAGATCTGCTTTTGGAAAAGTTTTTCTTAATTCAGCAAAAGAATTATAATTGCTTTTTCTAAGTATGTGATACCATCTGTTTAATGGCTCTTTAGAATCCGGATATTTTTCTCCAAACTCGAGCAATCTTTTGCGAGTAATTATATGCATAGACAAATATATCTCATCTTGAGATGTTTGTCAAGTAATTTTTTACTACGGTAAAACGGCGTGGAAACTAACAAGCGTATGCACAGTTTTTAATGTTAATATTTTGTTTAACTGAAAATGCCGGCCGGCCGGTAGGCAGATTATCTAATTACTAGAAACTTTTATTCGATTTAACATCCGCTTCAATCTCTCCCTAATACGGATCTTCCTACGACATCTTCGGCAAGATAATAGATGGTCTGTTCATATGTGCGGTTGTAACTTAAATAATTTAAGTTTTAATATCCATTGGTAATTGGCAAATACCTCTTTAAAAAAAAGCCACGGAAATCTTACTTATAATTATATAACTGGATGGGTTTGTGAGTGGTAGGTACGGGTTACAAGTCAATTTTATTATTACCGTAACTATTCTAATAATTCAGACCTAAATATTCCCAATGTATCGATCCAAGCACCAGTCACAGAACCGGTGAGCCTTTCTCCAACAATTGTCTCATCTATATACTTTCCTTCGATAACTAAAAAAGGACCACCAGTTTCTGTTAAATAAATTTTTATCTGATTTAGTCCAATTATCCTTCCATTAATTTCACCTTCACCGGATTCAAGTTGATGTTCTGAACCAATATCATGAATATCTTTAACACCAGTAATTATAGAATCAATGATAGAAATTATAAAAAATCCACTAGCAACTAATTCATCATTATTATTATAGCCAGAATAACTATATTTACCTTGAGTTATTGTTAAACGGGGTTCGACCGATGAATCGTTGCAACCAGTATTCAAGAATAATAGAAGATAAATGAAGGAAAATATTATTGCTATTCTAATCATAAATAGCCCTTCCTTTTTATAATTGTTTAGCCGTATAACAGCATTGCAACTAACAAGCGGCTGCACCGTTTTTATTGATTATATTTTGTTTTACTGTTGAGCTTGAAAACTATTTTTTATTTGCCTATTGACTTTTTACTTATTAAAGAAGTTAGGTAGTGTTTACCAATTATGATCTCAATTTATTTTTTTAATATCATTGAATTTATTGAGATCAATTTCATCTAGGAATTTTCTCGGATCAATAACGAATTTTGCAGCGTTAGAATTTTTGATTTTCTCAAAAAGTATTTGAGAATTACTTTCAATTAATTCATTAGTTTCATATAAAAATAGACTACACTTAAATAGTTTTGCTAGATCAACAATCTTTTTCATAAGATCCATATTAAAGGTTCGCAAATCTATTCTAACTGAAATATCTACAACATAATTATTTTCCAAAGACACATCAATACAAGTGTTATCTTCTTTCCCAAACATCAGAATATCTTGACTCCAAGATCTTGTATGTAATAAAATTTTTGCAATTAGTTCTCTATAATTTTCTGGTGGTTGGTTTTTTAACCAAAATGAAGAAAAATCGAATAACCCATCCTCATCCATCTTAATTGTACCGGAAAGATCATTCATTGGAACAAATGAAAAATTAAATTGCCAAGTAGCCATAATAATTTTAACTACCTAACGGCGCCGCAACTAACAAGCGATTGCACCGTTATATTGATTATATTTTGTTTTGCTGTTGAGCTTGAAAACTATTTTTTTATTTTTCTATTTACTTTTAGTTACCTGTCCGCCGTGGCGAATTAAAAATGATTACCGGGATGATTTAGCTATTAATAATCTAGTGTAAGTATTCTTCCTTTTGTAAAACTAAAAAACTTCTCTTTATCTGCTATTTCCACACCATCTATTAAATCTTGTTCTGTTTTTCCAGCTGCTTTTAAACAACTGGGACAAGCCATTATTGTTATTCCTTTTGACAATAGTTCATTTAATTGTGTTTTTGAGCTTGGGAAGTGTGAATAATTGAAATCCTCCGATTCTTTCAATACTGCTTCGATTCCAGTAATATCGAAATATATTATTACATCTTTATTCTCAGACATTTTAACAGCCATCTGCAAGCCCATTAATAACCGGTGCAGATCATCCGAACCGTGGCTAATATGTACAAAAATTCCATCCTTTACTACTGTCTTTTCAACAGTAATTTCTTCTTTGCAACTTTGCAAAAAGATAAAAGAAAACGCTAAAAGAATTAAAAATAATCTTTTCATTATTGCCTCCAATATGTTTGATAATATTTTATGGTTTAACGACGTGTTATGTTAAAACGCAATTTATTTTTATTTGCCTGTTTACTTTTTAGTTATTAAAGCGGTTATGTGTTTTCATTTCTTCGCCAACGTTTAGATATTGAAAAAGCCCTATGTCGAGTCTTTTGAGGTTTTCTTTTATCCTGTGAAATTGATTCCAACAATAATACGATTTTCTCATTTAATGGAAATCCCTGATCAATCCAATCCAATGTACAATCATTCCAATAATGGGTTTCCCAATTTAAACCTGCAATAATTGTTTCTTCGAGATTTTGGTTACCAAATTCCTTCGCCCACAAAAACTCTTTTTCAAGCAAAGCAACCAAAGATGAAGGATTCTTTAACATTTAAATTTCGAACACATAACAACATCGCAACCAACAAGCGGCTGCAACGTTTTTATTGATTATATTTTGTTTTACTGACAATCTTATTTAATTACTAAAATTTAGATCGGTTCATCATCCGCTTCAATCTCTCCCTAATACGGATCTCCCTCCGGCATCGTCGGCAGGCAAATGGAGGGTATGTTCATATGTGCATCAGCAACTTAAAAGATTTTATCTTTAAAATCCATTGCTTTTAAATGTGTTTTTAACTTTTAAGGAAATGTCAACTATTAACAAATAACAAATCTTGAATAATGAATGTCCAATTTTGGTTAAGAAATAATCTTTGCGAATTGATAATGATTGAGATTAGGAGTGAGATTGTGATTGAAAAAGACAGAGGGACGAAGAAAGGGTAAGAATAACAATTTGGACCTTTATAAAATTGAACAAATACCTCATTTCGAATTCTTATTCACTATTAACCAATAACGATTTTTGATTCCAGATCTATTGAGATTAAAACGAATATTTCAAATGCAAAGTAGGTATATACTCGTAATGATCTGTAAACTGCTGACCTTGAACACGCATATTAACAGCAAGATTATCGTTGTAGTTTATTGCAGACCACACGCCATCTAATGCACTCAAAAAATGATTGATATATATTCCAATTACAAATGCTGAAGCAGTATTGTAGTAATCATTAGCTTTACCGCGTTCACCGGCATAGAATAACATATTTGCTGTTGTTAAGTTCCAGTTGGAACCGTTTTCAAGAGTGTTGTAATCATTCCAGCCCGGACTGTACTGCCTGTATTTGCCAATCATTTCAAAATACTGCTGATCACCGTGCGGCGGTAATGTATGTGAAAATCCACCGCCAAGAATTGAACCGGCATTTCTTTCTGCATTATTCAATTGCTGCCAGTTTACTCTTTCCCACGGCAGTAAACCCTGGGTATTTTTATCAATACCAATTTCCTGCTGTGTGTTGTCAACAATCCAGTCAGCATATTTCACAACATCCCAATTTTGATCAGCATAGTTCTGGAACTCTGTAGTTTTATCATCACCTTTTTTATCGTATATCAAACCGGCTGTAACTAAACCTGCTTCCAAAGCAATAAATACTGCCGCTTTCAGGTATTCACCAGTATAAATTTCACCGGCACCGGGAATAATTAATGAAAGTACACCGGCAAGAAACGGAGATTTTTTATTTGCCTGCATAGGTATAAAAACCGGTAGTGAAGGTTCGTTAAATTCTTCCAGTGTTATTCTGGAATCTGTATATAAAATTCCCGTCAGTTTATTTTCGCTTTCAGTTATATCCTGAGCAAATGCAAACGATGAATGCAGAATTAAAAGCACAAATAATTTTTTCATAATCAAACCTTTTATCTTGCTCTAAAATGTTTACCGGCATTTAAAATTTCAAAGTCAAAAAGCACACCGGCATAGAATCTCCACTCTTTACCGTATTTAACTGATTCGCCTCTTACATTTCTTTCGAAAGTATCAAATCCGTAGGATTCATTAAAAAATACACTTGTAGGAAATAAATAATAAGAGTTAAGGTGAAATCTGAGTTCAGCACCAGCACCTTTTTTAAATGTATCGAATGAAGGAAAATCTCCGGTCCAGGCATTACCAATATCACCGTGAAACGAAAGGAATATTTTATCCAGATATAAATGCCCGAACTTTGCATCAATATTTCTGAACAGAGGAAAACGGTAGGTAAGATTTAACCAGGCAATTTCGTTTCCGCTGACTGAATAAAAAGGATATGCTTTCATTCC
>DATHSU010000212.1:0-3925 GCA_035463895.1 Ignavibacteriaceae bacterium
CAAGAATTGCTACAGTCAGCAAGATGAATCCAATCACAGCTGAGTAGAAGCTTAATTTTTCAAGTACTTCGAGACTTGGCAAACGATTAAATACTAATCCAAACCGATTCAACTTAATATCTTTGTATAATATCAAATAAAGGAATCCGTAAACTGCTGCCATTGTAATTCCGGAATAACCAAGCAGTGCACTGAAAACGTGAAATCCAAGCAGGTTACTTCTTAAAACTTCTCTTACTACTAAAAGATCTTCAATAAAGAGTGATGAAATGATCTGAAATAAAATTGAAATAATTATTATAAAAGGTCCGGTTCCCCGAATATCGGTAACAAGTTCAAGAATGAAATATGAAAAACTGATTGAGAATGCAAGAACAGTGAAGATTTCGAAAACATTCGTTATTGGCGGATGGTCAAATGCTATAGTACGCATCAAGAGATATAAAAAATGGAAAAAGAGCGTAAGAAAAAGAAATAGCCTTTTTGAGTGGAAAAACTTTCTTCCGCCTTTCTGAAAATCGTAAAAGTAAATCAGAAAAGTTGTTAGATAAAAAAACGGCAGCAGAAAATTTAAAATATCAATTGGTGACCACATTACCGAACCCTAAAAAATGACTGATGAGTACAAAAATAAGATTAATCGATTTTAAAACAAATATATTTTTTCAGGTAAGTAAACGGAGAGCTGATATCCGGATTATTGAGATATCAGCTCTAATAACAATAATGACCGATAAGTCAATTAATTTCCGCCTAAAATAATCGGAAGGCCATCTTTACCTGAACCAATAACAATTACTTTAGAATTGCTTGAATTTGCAAGTTTTTCGGTTGCTTCTATTCCTTTCCATTTCAATAACTGGTCGCTGATTCCTTTAGCAACTATATTCTGAAAATCAGCAATACCCTGAGCTTCGATTCTCTTTCGTTCTGCTTCCTGAGTTTCTCGTTGGAGAATAAACTGCATACGCTGACTTTCCTGTTCAGATTTAAGCTTCTCTTCAATCGATGCAGTTAGTCCTGCCGGAAGTTTTATTTGTCTCATTGGTGCAGCTTCAAGAGTAATTCCTCTCGGTCCGACAAGAGATGCTAATTCGGTCTCAATTTCCTTCGCAAGTTTTTCCCTATCTGCTGTATAAAGTGAGCGGGCTTCATATCTCGCAGTAACCCCTCGTACAACAGAACGGAATTGCGGAATTAGAATTTTATTTACATAATCCTCTCCGACGGTTTTATAAATCTTATTGGCATTTTCAAAACTTAACGAGAAAAGCAGGCTAATCTCCAGTTGAACAGTAAGCCCTTCCTTGGAAGGAACAACCATATCCTCTTTTAATTCCTGAGTTCTTGCATCAAACTTAATGACATTTGCCATTGGATTTACAAAATTTACTCCAGGATAGAGAGTGTTATCACTGACCACACCGAAGAAATCAACTACACCAACGTGACCGGCTGGAATTACAGTCCAGAATTGTGATATTGCAACTACTGCTGCAATTATTACACCTGCAAGTGAAAGAGCGGCTTCCTGCTTATTGAATCGTTTCTTTGCGTTTTTAAGAACAAAGAAAGCCACTAAAGCTGCCGCCACGGCTACAATAAATAACATTTATTTACCTCTTTATTTTTTCGTGATTATAATAGTGTGTAAAATAAGAAATTAATAATTCCTAATCCGTATAAAAGCAATTAAATTATCTTAAATAATATAAAAGCCGGACAAAGCCCGGCTAAATAAGAACTTTGTTTAGAGTAAAATTTATTTTTTATACTCCTTTAAAAATCCTCTGAACTCAATCATATGCGACTCTTCCTGTGCGAGCAGTCCTATTACAAGATCCTGAGTTACATAGTCAACTCCATCACACAATTTAATTATCTTATTGTATTGTGCAATAGCACCATTTTCTGCTTCAATAACACCTTCAATAACTGATGCAACATCTGTAGTATCATTATTTGGCTGAAGATACTTTTGTTCAGATTTAAATTCCATTGAACCGGGAACCAGCCCATCAATCTCCTTAATTCTCTTTGCAAGTGCCTGAGCATGAGCTATTTCTTCAGTTATGTCTGCAGCAAGAGATTTTTTTATTTCCTCTGCACGGACACCATCAAGATTAACTGAATTAGCAATGTAGTTCATTACTGTTTCAATTTCCATCCAGTAGCTTTTAATAAGCTCTTTTACGATTTCTTTTTTCGTAGCCATCTTTTTCTCCTATGAAATTATTTTTTTTATAAGCTTTAACTTTTTTACTTTTTGATTCGAAAACTTCAGTGAGGATTCTATTCTACTTTGTGCTTGTGATATGGCTGACTTGTTATCAGTGTACAGTTCAGCGATTACATCACCTTTATTAATATATTCTCCGATCTTATAATTGAATACTATGCCAGCTTTAGGATCAATTTTGTCATTCTTTGTTAATCTTCCTGCTCCAAGATCAAGTGCCGCCATTCCTATTTGATAGTTATCCACTTGCTTAAGATAACCATTTTGTTTGGCGTTAAGTTTCATAACAAATTTTGATGAAGGGTAATTACCTGGATTTTCAATGTAAGTCGTGTCTCCACCCTGTAGTTTAACAATGTCGATGAACTTGTTGTAAGCTTTTCCGGATTCAATCATTTGAATTGCAATTTCATTTCCTTCATTCAATGATTTTGCTTTTTTGCCAAGATAAATCATAGCCCCGGAAAGTATAATGGATAAATCATAAAGATCGTTTTTAATTCGTCCTTTAAGAATTTCTATGGATTCATAAACCTCAAGCCAGTTCCCGATATAATTGCCAAGAGGCTGATTCATATCAGTAATAAATGTAATACATTTTTTACCAAAAGACTTTGCAGTATTAGTTAATGAATCGGCAAGGGTCTCAGCATTCTTCAACTCTTTCATAAATGCACCGCTGCCGGTTTTAACATCTAGAACAAGCGCATCAATTCCCTCGGCAAGTTTCTTACTCATTATACTTGCAGTAATTAATGGAATTGATTCAACTGTTCCGGTTACATCGCGAAGGGCATAGATTAATTTATCAGCAGGAGCGATTTCTTTTGTTTGTCCAATTAAAACGGCACCGCATTTTTTCAAAACCTTCTTATACTCATTAAGATTTAGATCAGTTCTGAAACCGGGAATAGATTCAAGCTTATCAAGTGTGCCGCCGGTATGACCGAGTCCACGTCCTGATATCATTGGAACAGGAACACCTGCCGCAGCAGCAATGGGAGCAATTATTAATGATGTTTTATCACCAACTCCGCCTGTTGAATGTTTATCTACTTTTAATCCCTTAATTGCTGAAAGATCCAGCACTTTTCCGCTGTGAAGCATAGCTTCGGTAAGAAATGAAGTTTCCTGTTTTGTAAATCCGTTCAGGAATCCGGCCATTAGTAATGCGGAAAATTGATAATCAGGAATTATTCCAAACGTATAATTGCTGATTGAGAAGTTTATTTCTTCTTTAGTTAAAGGTAAACCGTCTCTTTTCTTTTTTATTATTTCTGTGAAGTTCATAGTTAAATTTAATTATTATTGAGGAGTGGATGAAGTGAGTAAAAAGAAGAATTTAATTTCACGCAAAGTCGCAAAGGAAAAAAGAACGCAAAGACTTAAGATCAGCGGCTTGATAAACTTGACGTTTTAGTGTGCAAAGGATTGTTCGCTTCGGGAATTAAAAGAAAAAAAACAATCACGTAAACCTGGCTGACGGTAGGCAGGGTCGCAAAGAGTCAAAGAACGCAAAGATTTAAGATCAGCGGCTTAAAAAACTTGGCGTCTTTGCGTGCTAAAGATTGTTCACTATCCTTTGAATCCCATCTTTAATCAATGCAGTATTGAAATAAATTAATAAACCCAATTTCAATCCGCTCACTCTTAAGTAAGTTAATAGTTTTTTAGGATAAACAGGTG
>DATHSU010000213.1:0-6274 GCA_035463895.1 Ignavibacteriaceae bacterium
ACAGAAAAAACTGCCTGTTACAAAAACAAATAACAATACCGGGACAATTTTCGATATAATGATCTTCTTCATCTCAGACCTCAGATATCTTTTAAAAAGCGTTTACAATATTATTGTAAAAAAGAATAAGTTTGTATATAAATCGGAGAGAGCGTTACAATTTTTTGTGCAGGAGTGAAGAATATTGTGAATAAACAAAAAAGTCTGAGTACTAATTGAGCAGAAAAAAATATTTTTTATCTTCTAAAAGTTTACTGCCAGCTGAAGTTCAGTTGTTTCTTTACCTAATTCTTTTAATCTGTTCCACTGAACCATTAAAGACTCAGGGATGGATTTCAGGTTTTCATCAGGATATGCTGTTCCTTCTGAAATACTAAGAATGAGCTGAATACCATTTTCAAGATTTTCTTTAAATACCTTAAGATAATTTATTTCAGCCGGAGTATTGCCCATTGTGCGGATAAGCTTTTCATAATAATTAACATAAAGTTCTACTTCCTGGCAGAACATATGCGGTCTTTCTTTAGACACAAGCGATGAACCTCTTCCGTAAATATGATCTGTCATTTCCCGTAAAGAATACTTCCTGTTGAACCAGACTATGTTAGGACCGGGACAAATTGATTGCGGCGCTTTTGTTTTGGGAGAAATTCCAAGCTTTATCAGCGCACCGTTTGCAAGATGATCGCACAGGCATACTATTTCGTAAAGTACATCTTTTAAATCCGCTTTATCTGATTCGGGAATGTCTGATGCAGAAATTTCATCAATTTTAATTTTCTGAAACTGCCGCGAAGCAGTACAGATTGGTTTATCCGTGTATTGCGTATCGGATATTAAAAATCCTTTTGGACAGGGCGAGCCCGGTTTGCCATTTGCCGCCCGGTCTTTTGTCCATACTTCTGATCCGGTGTTTCGTAAGTTGTTAAAAGGAACACCAAGCGGAGAAGCACCGCTCAGATAAAGATCTTCTTTCTTTGCATTAATTAATAAGTTTAAAGTATCATCATCAACGCAGGTAGCTTCGGGTACTAAGAGGAACGGACTTCCCCACCCCGTTGAATCGCATCCGAAATCTTCAAGTAATCTTTGAGCTTCACCGCTTGTTCCAATTCCGCCCTGAACAGTAACTAACGGTTCATACTTAAAAGCGGATTCATCAAAGTTCCAATTCTGCTTTTCATAATGCGTTTTAATTAAAGGAATAAATTCTTTTGCTAGCTGATCCCGTTTTTCTTTAAACTCCTGAAGTATTGCCGGCAGTAAAAAACCCTGTGATGCAAATGCATGACCGCCGCAGTTTAAACCGGATTCAATCCTGAACTCACTTACTTCGAGACCTTTCATTGCCAGGAATTTTCCCTGGATCATTGCAGAGCGGAAATCGCTGACCTTAATTATAATCTTTTTCTTTATCTCACCGTGTTCATTACGATAAAAATCTTTGAAGTGAGTTATATAACCCAAAAGTCCTCTGTTAAATCCTGCAGAAAAGACTATTGAAGAAGTAAGATTGCTTTCAGCATATCCGCGTAATGCAGCTTTTGCATCACTGAATTCATCGCTTAAAATGCTGCCGTCTTTTGCATAATTTGTTCTGTCAACCTTAGACATGATATTAACATCAATTGAACCGGCTCGCATTAAGTCAGTTAATTCAGCAGCAATAATTTCTTTTTCATTTTCTTCATTAAGAGTTAAATAATATTTGTATTTCTTTTTTAGCGGACTGCCATCAGGCAGTAGTTCAAAATATTTTGTTTTTTCATTTTGGCCGGATAACGGAAGAAGTTTTAACTCATCAAGCTTAAGGTTTACAATTTTTCCAACTAAGTTTAGATAATTGGTTATGCGTTTTGATCGAGCGTATGGATCTTTCTTAGACACCGCTTCAACTTCTATGGAATATTTCTGTGCATAATAGTTACATATCTTTTCAATTAGAATATCATCAACAATAGACATTACAGATGAAATGCCGAGATGCGCTATACGTATCGGCGTATCGATTGAGTGACCTGTTCCCATTACAGGAATATGAAATTTATGATATATGTTTTCCATTTTAATCTCTGCTTATCATCGTTACCGGATTTCAGATATAAGTACTGATTTTGAGCGAATATGTAATTAAAGTCAGTTTAAATTAACCAAATAAAGACGGATAAAAAGAGGTAAGTGCAATTGTTACAATACTTTTACAATTGCTTTCAAGCGATTCTAAATGATAAAGCGAACTATTCTAACTGCCCGCAGCAGAAAAAAAAGGATCGGATGATTGATTGGTTGACCTGCCTGGCAGCAGAAAGGTTGAATGATTGATCACTTAGAAATTCCACGATTAACAATTAACTACTAACGAATTACATTTTTTAACCACAGATTTCCACAGAGAAAGCACACAAATAAATTGATCACACACCGATTTATTTTATAAACAAATCTATTTTTACAATAATCTTTCCCTAAATTTTATGAAAATGCTAGACCAGAAACCATATGATTGGTGATATGTAACACTTGACTAATACTTGTTTTTTTAACCATCTTAACATAAACTCATTCTGACTACTTATACCCTTGAGATTTTCTAACAGCAGAAACTATTTCCAAGTTTGCTAATGTTCAATTAATTATACATTTATGCAGCCAATAACAATTGACGAATTAAAAAAAGTAATTGCATTACGCGGTTTACCTTACGAACTCCTGCAATGGATTCTTGACCATTCGGAAGGCGTTGAATATGATGAGGGTGAACTGGTAAGCAGCACCGGAGAAACGGCTGAGTGCATGTATTTTATTATTGAGGGCAGAGCAGACTATTATAAGGACATAAATGGTAAATTGGTTTACTATCATCATTTTATGAATGATGCAGATTCAGGAGGAGTAACCGGCTTATTACCATATTCAAGGATGAAAGTGTATGGTGGTAATTCGGTTGTCAGTATAAAACTCAGAGGACTCCGGCTTCATAAGAAATATTTTCAGGAACTTGAAAAAGTCAGTCCTGAATTTATCCAGCGTCTGATTAGTTATATGACGGAACGAGCCAGATCATTTGCAACTACACAATTGCAGCTTGAGAAAGTTAGTGCACTGGGTAATCTATCTGCAGGTATTGCACACGAATTGAATAATCCTGCATCTGCAATCAACAGAATATCTTCTGAGTTATCAAACAGGTTATTTCTGAATATCGAGCTTACTGAAAAAATGCTTATTCAAAAGATCAACGCAGAACATATTCAGTATCTTAGAAAGATAATTGAATCTAAAGACAGGCTGCCAAAAATTAAACTCAGTGCATTGCAGCGTATGAATAAAGAGGATGACCTGCTGCACTGGCTTAATGAGAAGGGGATTCCGGCAGATCAGCAGGTGGTTGAAACCTTTATTGAGGCAGGCTTTTCAGGTGAAGATCTTGAAACCCTGGCAGGCAATGTTCCTGGCGAAGAACTCGTTTTGATTCTGCTGTGGATTGAAAATTTACTAAGTTCACACAGAATTATTGAAGATCTGGCAGAAGCATCTTCACACATTTCCAACCTGGTCGGTGCAATCAAAAGCCATGTTCATATGGACAGAACTAATGCAAAACAGCCTACGGATGTTCATAAAGATATTGAAAATACTTTAACACTATTGGGATACAAGCTCCGTGAAAAAAACCTCAATGTAAAAAAATCTTTTTGTACGGATATTGTACTTGTTCCTGCTTACGTTGGAGAACTTAACCAGGTCTGGACAAATATTATTGACAATGCAATTTATGCTCTTGATAAACAAGGAAAGATAACAATAGAAACTACCTGCGACCCTAAAAATGTTTATGTAAAAATTATTGATAACGGTCCGGGTATCCCGGCAGAAATTCAGTCAAGAATATTCGACCCGTTCTTTACAACAAAGAAAGTTGGTGACGGAACGGGTATAGGATTGGATCTTGTAAAGAGAATTGTAAGCCGGCACAACGGTGAAATAACTGTACATTCAAAACCGGGCAGTACGGAATTTCTCATCTGTCTTCCGGTTTCCTAATAAAAAATGTAGTAATAATATGAAACTGCCATTTATAATAATTGTGGATGATGATGAACAGGTGCTGAGAGCAATTCAGCGTGATATCCGCACTAAATATCACCAAGAGTACCGTATAAGCGCTACTGATTCGGCGAATGAAGCAATTGAACTTATTAAGGAGTTAAAACTTAAAAATGAAACCGTAGCACTGTTCATTTCCGATCAGCGGATGCCTGAGATGGAAGGTATTGTATTCTTAGAAAAATCAAGGGTTATTTTTCCTGATGCTAAACTGGTTCTGCTTACCGCTTACTCTGATATTGATGTTGCAATTAAGGCTATTAACGATTTGAAGCTTGATTATTACCTGTTGAAACCGTGGAGTCCGCCTGATGAAAAACTTTACCCGGCTGTGGATGATGTATTAGACGATTGGCAGGCTCAGTATAAACCCGATCACGAAGGCATCCGCATAATTGGATTCCAGTGGTCGCCAAAATCTCATCAGTTAAAAGAATTTCTTTCAGGTAATTTAATTCCTTTTATATGGATGGATGTTGAGAACAATGCCGAGGCAGAGAAATACCTGGTAAGTGCTAATGTAAATCTGGATGCGTTGCCTTTAGTAGTTTTGAACGACGGAACTTTCATGAGTGATCCCGCATTGCCGGATCTTGCCCAGCAGCTCGGACTGCGGCAGACAGCATCTGAAAAAATGTACGATGTGCTTATTATCGGCGGCGGTCCTGCAGGTTTAGCAGCTTCAGTGTATGCTTCCTGTGAAGGATTGAAAACAATACTGGTTGAAAAAAGTAATCCCGGCGGTCAGGCAAGCAGCAGTGCGCGGATTGAAAACTACCTCGGTTTCCCAAAAGGTTTATCAGGTGCAGATCTGACAAGGAGAGCAATTACACAAACTCTCCGGTTCGGCACTGAAATCCTTACACCGAAAACAGTGAAGCACATCCACCTGAAAGACGGTTATAAAATTACAGAGATGACCGATGGCTCGGAGATCCACAGCAAAACAGTTATTATTGCTACCGGTGTGGAATATACCAAACTTGATATTCCCGGACTGGATAACTTTAATGGAGCCGGTGTTTATTATGGCGCCGCATCTGTTGAGGCAAATGCCTGTAAAGACGAAATAGTTTATATTGTCGGCGGCGGAAATTCAGCCTGCCAGGCAGCTATGCATATTTGTAAGTTTGCTAAAGAAGTCAATATCGTCATCAGGCGGGATTCAATAACAAAAACTGCCGCAGATTATCTAATTAAAAACATAAGTAAAACGCCGAACATTAATGTTCTCACCCGCACTGAAATTGTATCAGTTGAAGGTGATAAGGTTTTAGAAAAGATCAGTCTTAAAGATGCAAAAACCGGTGAGGTTATAACTGTACCTGCCAAAGCACTATTTATTTATATCGGTGCGAGACCGGGGACAGCATGGCTTAACAATATTGTTCTTAAAGATAACAAGGGATTTATAATCACGGGTAACGATTTGACGAAAGATAAATTATTCAGCACTTTCTGGAAGCTGGAAAGAAAACCGTTTTTACCGGAGACAATCATTCCCGGAATATTTGCATCCGGTGACGTAAGATCAACCGCATTGACCGGCATCTCATCAGCAGTGGGTGAAGGCGCAATGGCTGTCAGGTTTATTCGTAAATATCTTGAAGAGAACTAACTGAAAAAATATACATATTAATATTATTCAGATCAGAATTTTTTAATTCACAATCTTAAAAAGGAGCAGGCTATGCAGAAATTTATGATCATCTCTCAACATACTCATGAAGAATGTACTATGGTTATAAAGCAAACTTTGGCAATTGGTTATCTTACTCATTTCTACTGGGGATGTAAATCCGGCGATCATACCGGGTATGCAATGATAGATGCGGAAAATGAACAGGAAGCCCTCTATTCAATTCCAACAATTATACGTAACAAAGCCAGGGCAATTGGGGTTATTCAGTTCGACCCGGATAAAGTGCAGAACTGGTAAATCCGGAGTTTTACAGGCGTTATTCTCCGGAAGAGTAATTGACTGAGTGATTGGATGATTGTATTAACGATTAACTAATAACGAATTCAAAACAAGGATTAACGATTTGTGATTTATGAAGTGACCCAGCAATTACCAGTTTACCTCCCGTCAGTGGTGGTATCTAGGATCAAGTATCCAGAATCCCCCGTGAGAACAGAACACACAAAGTCTTAACTTAAAAATACC
>DATHSU010000214.1:0-2551 GCA_035463895.1 Ignavibacteriaceae bacterium
TTTCATTTTCAATTACTGAGTTATTGCTTAACTGCTTTAGGTAATCTAAATCTGCACCTGCACAAAAAGAGCTACCTGCGCCTGTTAAAATTATCGATTTAATTTCATCGTTATCAGCAGATTCTGCAAATGCAGATTTTAATTCAGCTACCATTTCCGGATGCAGAGAATTGCGTTTTTCAGGTCTGTTAAGCGTAATCAATAACGAATTATTAATAATTTCTTTTGTAATCATAATTAAAATCCATCTGCTTAACTGAAATATTTTGTTATAAAATAAACCTGAACATAAGTGGAAACAAATGCCAGGATTGTACCAGCGGCTACCTGTCCAAATGTATGGCATTTAAGTTTTATTCTAGCCCAACCTATAAAAATGATTATTATCAAAAAGTACATTGCTGAAAGACCAAATAAAAAAACTAATGCGGCAAACGGACCTGCTGCACCCATAGCGTGTGCACTTATCTTCCAGTATCTGTTAATAAATATTGTAATAATTGTGTTGGAAATATAGCAAATCCAGAAAGCTATTGAAATTATGCTTAAATCATAGTAAATAAATATTAACAGTCCTATTAAATAAAAAATTATTGCAATTGAAAATGGAAGCGCTCTTTCCTCTTTGATAGAGGCATCGCTGTCAACAATTAATTTTTTTCTTCTTAAAACAAAGAATAAAATAATCGGTGCGGCAAAACCGAGTGTGTAAGCAACAAGCAACGTAACAATAATTTTTATTGATTCGGTTTCCAGATAAAATGCAAGGAAGGTAAATATTATGATAGTGAAAGAAGGCGGTACAAATAAGGTCGAAATAATTCTTGCAATTTTATTTTTGAGTGTGTTTGACAATTCGGTTTATGCCTGAAGATCTTCCTGCAGCCTGAATGGATTAGGGAAAAATGCCGGTAAATTATTTAGTTCTTCCGAATAACGAAGCAAAACACTTTTTACTGATTCAAAATCTGTATGCTGCATTAATTCCATTCTTATTTTTGAAGCATGGTGCATTCCCTTAAGATAACCGGAATAAAATTTCCGGTGTTCAACAACAGCTCTTCGTTCTCCCTTTACTTCAATTGCAAGCTCAAGATGTCGTAAGCAGGTTTTAATTTTAATATCATCGTTTATTACAGTGGAAATCTTCCCTGTTGTTAGTAATTCTTTGGCTTCTTTAAAAATCCAGGGATTGCCTATCGCTCCCCGGGCAATCATAACTGCATCAGCATTTGTTTCATTAAAAGCTTTTTTTACGTCCTGCGCTGTTAGAACATTGCCGTTAAGAATTACAGGAATTGATACTGCATCCTTAACCTTATCAATCCAGCTCCAATCAGCATCACCCTTGTGACCCATTTGCCGGGTCCTGCAATGAACCGTTAATGCTTTTATCCCAACATCCTCAAGCATTTTAGCTGCTTCTGTTATTCGAATGCTTTTACTGTCCCATCCAATCCTGGTTTTTACGGTGACAGGAAGAGAGACTGAATCAACAACTGCTTTAACCATTTTTTGAAGATAAGGTAGATCCTTAAGAAGAGCAGAACCAGCACCGCATCCTACAACATTTTTAACCCAGCATCCGGCATTTATATCAATCAGGTCGGGATTTTCGGCTTCGGCAATTCTTGCAGCACCAACCATTGAATCGATATTTCCTCCATAGATCTGTATTCCAACAGGTCTTTCCTCTTCAATGATTTTAAGTTTTTTATGTGTGCGTTCATTGGCACGGACTAATCCCTCTGAGTTGACAAACTCTGTATAAACAAGATCAGCACCTAGTTCTTTACAAACTAACCTGAAAGATATATCTGTAACATCTTCCATCGGTGCAAGCAGAATTCCTTTTTCTATTTCTGTGTTTCCAAATTTTAACATAACTGCTGGCAAAGATAATCATTAGTAATAATATTATTAAGCCTTTATTTGAGCTCTTTCGATGAATTTATTACCAGATTAAAAAGAGTTTAATAGACTTTAATAACATCATTATTTTTTTTAATATTGTTCAACTAAAACTCAATATTTTGGAAACTTAATGCGATTTTTCTTACCTGTTCTTACATTCATAATTATCAGTGCTCTCAGCTTATCGGCACAAATTACTAACGATACGACAAAAATTCCTGATACTGATAAAATAAGAATGGCTGATTCTTTATTTTATCAAACAGATGATGTTGTAGTTACCGGCACAAGAATTCAGAAAAAAATTATTGATATCCCTTATTCAGTAATCAGAATCAGCAACAAACAGTATCAGTATGATAGAAAAATTTCAATAGGTGATGTATTAAATTTTGTTCCCGGTGTATTTCTTCAATCCAGATACGGTAACCACGATGTTCGCATCTCAATAAGAGGTTTTGGAAGCCGATCTAATACGGGTATCAGGGGTGTTCGAATACTATTGGATGGAATCCCCGAATCGGAACCTGATGGACAAACAAGAATTGAAGCAATCGACTTTAACTCCATTGGCAGCATTGAAATAGTTAAAGGTAATTCATCTTCATTATATACAAATGCCCCGGGCGGCGTTGTG
>DATHSU010000215.1:0-4344 GCA_035463895.1 Ignavibacteriaceae bacterium
CATTTTGTATAGTCTGGTTTGACCAGCAATAAGTGTATCTGGACCTTCGACCCAAACTGTTACGTCGTAATCTCTTTCCAGGGAGTGACATACACAGCCATTGCCGTTAAGTTCAGTACCGCCTAAAATCTCAGTGAAAACAGGAAATAATCCTGAATATGAAAAGGCAACAAATGATGCAAAAACTAATGTAAGAAATAAATAATAACGCATAAACTAAATGTTATTGCTATAGATTGAATCACAAATGCAAGATAAATAATTTTGTTTTATAATAACAAACTAACAAAATGTAGGGTTCAGACTCCCGACTGAGCCCTACATTTTTCATGATACACGAATTAGTATTACCGAATTAAGATCATTTTTTTAGTTTGTATATATTCTCCTGTGCGAAGCTGGTAATAATAAACACCGCTTGATAAACTACCTGCATCAAATTCAACCTCATATCTGCCTGCTGACTTGTATTCGTTTACTAATGTTTTGACTTCGTTTCCAAGGACGTCAAAGACTTTAAGAGTCACATTAAGATTTCTCCCTTCGGTCGAAATGACAGATGGGATTGTATAACTTATCTTAGTGCTTGGGTTGAATGGATTGGGGTAATTTTGCTCCAATATAAATATAGTTGGTGTACCAATCTCAATACTCTGAGCAAGATTGTAATATTTGAATGTTCCATCAAAATCAATCTGCTTGATTCTGTATTGATAAGTTCCTGCCGCTAAATTATTATCATCAAATGAATAGTGAGTTAATTCAGTCGTTGTTCCTTTTCCTTCTACAAAACCAATAGCCCCCCAATCCCCCCTAAGGGGGGTTTGAGAAGCCCCTTCCATTAGGGAAGGGGTTGGGGATGGGCTTTTTCTTTCAACTTCAAATCCCCTATTATTAACTTCTGAAGCCGTTACCCAATTCAATGTAACAATATTTCCTTTAACGGATGCTGTAAAAGAGGCAAGTTCAACCGGAATAGGCACTAACGGTTTCATCTGAACATTTAGCTGATTGACTGAGAAATATGACGCTAAATAAATATTTGATATAGTTGTATCATAGTGTTCCTCTGCTTCAAATTTAAAGGTATAAGTTCCGGGAGAAAGCATTCTTAAATAAAAACCGGTCTGCTGATCAGACCATACTTGTGAATTGTCAACATCGTGAGCGATAACTGATATTTTAGTTGTCAGTGGTGTGCCGACGGTATCAGTAATAATTCCATTCACACCAAAAAGTACGCTTTCCATATAAGTTAGTAATGAGCGTTTATTGTATACCCAGAAATTCGGCAGTAATGAAGCTGACGGCATTTTTGTATTTGAGATTTCAGCAGTTACTTCCCTGCCCCATCTGTAATAATTTGTGTAATCC
Organism: Ignavibacteriaceae bacterium; assembly: GCA_035463895.1. Lineage (GTDB taxonomy): Bacteria > Bacteroidota > Ignavibacteria > Ignavibacteriales > Ignavibacteriaceae > JAGXRK01. Next base: position 1,375 of record DATHSU010000215.1, read on the forward strand.
TGTCTTCCACCTGAAATAACATACCACGCACCACCGTTTGTTATTCCATTATCCATAAATGTCATATAACCTGGTGGGCTAAAAAGCTGAGCAGTATCTGCATACATTCTGCTAATAAACTGATACCACGATTGATCTGCGTGTATGCGGCTTCCTGCACCCGTGTTTGACCATCTGTCCCACGGATAATTCATAACCTCAGCACCACCGTGAAAATTTGCAATTAGCAGAAAGTTATTCGACTCCTGAACATTTCTAAATACCGCTGTTTCAGGCTGCTGGTTTGGATGCACACCGTTTATGGGATCAGGAAAATTTCGATTCAAATCATAATTATTAAAATTACTTCTGGTAGCACCTGATACTGTATGATTTCCCGATCTGTAAGTGCCATCCGGATTTGCGAGTGGATTTATCCAGATCTCAATATTGTTGATCATATTAGTTATACGGGGATCATTTCCGTAACTGGTTAATAATGAATCAATCAATCTTAACATAAGAACATAACCAGTTAATTCATCACCATGCATGGATGATGTGTACATGAATTGCGGTTTAGCTTCTCTAACATTTACGTTGCTTGATATTTTAGCAAAAAGGATTTTTCTTCCCTGCACAGAATTGCCCGCATCCACTATCTTGCAAATAGCCGGATAATTGGCGGCAAACTGGTTCATCATATTTAAATAAGCATCATAAGTGGGATAAACATTCCAATTAAGTATAGATTCAAGATCATTACTCATCTCCGGTATGATAAGTCTCCCTGGATGCGTAAGAATATCAAACTTATATCCAAGTGAAAGAAATGTTTTAAATTCGTTTTCATTGGCATAGGCTAATACTCTGTAGCCGCTAACGTTATCAATTGAAATAATATTGGTGAGGTTATTAATTTCAGTTCGGTCTGAGACATCAAAGGAAAAATAAATTTCAGGATTGTCTTGAAAATATTTCATATCAAATTGCTGGGCAAAGAGATTTGCAGAAAATAATGTAGATGCCGCAATAAAAAGAACAATGAGAAAAGATTTCATAAGAACCCCTGGCAGATGATAATACATAAATGAAATAATAGTAACGAACTAACTGATGAAAAATAAAAAGAATAAATCTTAATTGATAATACAAAAGTCTGATAATTTAGGTTGCATTTAAGAAATCCGGTAAAGAGAATAAATTTTATTAGATCCAATTCGAGATAGCAATTCGTATAAGTAGTGCAAAATTTTATTTTTATTGTATTAGTATGAATTTCCTTCTATCAGAGAACTCACCGCTCTGGAGACTGTAAAAATAAACACCGCTTGTTATTTTTGTATTATGTATTTTTTGTTGTGTATTGAATTCAACTTCGTAAGCACCGGCCGGCTTAAATTCATTTACCAAAACTGCAACTTCTCTGCCAAGCACATCATAAACTTTAAGTGAGACAAATCCAGCATCAGGTATCCGGTATCTTATTGTAGTGGTTGGATTGAATGGATTGGGGTAGTTTTGTTCCAGAACAAATTCTGAACTTACAAATTCGCTCTCTACAGAAGTCGGTAAGTTAAATGATACATCTGTTACCATTGGGAAATGATCTGACGCATTACGTGTATCAAATTGTTGAAGTCCATATTGATTAAGTCTTGCAGAATTCATTATCTCAGTCTGAAGGAGGAATTGTTTTTCAACATTGACCACACTGTTAGAAAAAATCTGAAAATCTAATCTGCCCGGTGGAAAAGTACTTTGATCATTACGCCAGGAATAAGCTGTTCTTTTATCAGTTTGAGAAGAAATAATATCTTCAAGATCTGTATTATCCCAGTCAGGCGGCGCTCCGTTTCCAAAGAGCTGGATATTAATTATTTCACCGGTAAGTAATGTAATAAGCTGCTGCCTGTCGCCAACAAGGTTAAGATCTCCTGTTATTAAAAACGGAGTGTTTTCAGGAAGATCAATAACACCACCCGTTGATTTAGCATCCAGAATAAACTTAATAGTAGCATCAACTTCGCGCTGCCTTGTTGCATCATTTGCTGCTCCGCCGCAGCATTTATAATGACAGTTTATCACCAGAATATTTTTTTCAAATCTTTCCGGGAGATCAATTAATGAAGCAGTTATTCTCTGTCCGGGATATACAAGCCAGTTCTGTAAAATCGGGTATCTGGATGCAGTAATGTTTCCGCCATCAAGTTTTATGGCATTCCAGCTTCCGTTTTGCAAAGGTAAAATTGAATTGAGTCGGTTCTGAATCTGTACAGTTGTTGAGTTCCACATTTCGTTGAAAGCCAGTATATCAGGATTGATGGCCTGTAAAATTCTATTGTAATATTGTTCCCTATTCGGATCATTAAATCCATCGCTATATACATTCCAATTCAATATTCGAAGTAAGGACGTATCAGCTCTAGTTATTTCAACCGGAATTATTGGTTCAGTTGGATTTTCATCAAAAGTATATTCAAATGTTTCGCCATTTTCCGGCATAAAATCGCCGTTAGCTGCAAAATCAACAAACAATATTCTGATTGTGCCGGTACCATTTGCAGGAGGAATAAATTGCCTGCCAATTGCAATTTCAAATACTGTATCCGTTACAGTCGGCAATGATCTGAACTTGATATTTGAATAAGTTATTGAACTGCTTGTGTGATAATTGAATCCATTCCTTGTACCGAAATTAAATCTGAGATCGGCACCAATACCATTGATGGGAAAACCTGTTGAACTGTTATTATCTCCATCAATAAAAATTGCTATCTGGTTATCCTCAAGTAATTTGATGAATGGAGCAATTTTTATTTTAATAAATAGAAACTGTTCATCATTAGTAACAGAGAAGTACTTAAAGTCATAAACGTTACCGTCATTTTCGGTGTCGATATATGTAGGAACCGGAATATTCCAATCACCTGTTCTGCCATCTAAAAAAATTGGCAGTGATTGAGAATAAATAAATTGAGAAAAACATAG
>DATHSU010000216.1:0-1647 GCA_035463895.1 Ignavibacteriaceae bacterium
CACTTTCTTTTTCCAGATCTTCCAGTATATCCAGGTTCCATGGATTTAGTACAAGCGGCTTTTCGCAAATTGCGTCTGCGCCGATTCTCAAAGCCAATCTTATATGTGCATCGTGCAGATGATTTGGTGAACAGACTGTAAGATAGTCAACCCCATTAGCCGGATCGCCTCTTCGCAACATTTCAAGATGACGGTCGAATCTTTCATACTCGGTAAAGAAGCTAGTCTCCGGGAAATAACGATCGAGGATTCCAACTGAATCGTGAGGATCGGTTGCGGCAAGAAGGTTATTGTTAGTATCCTTAATTGCCTGAAGATGCCGCGGGGCTATATAACCGGCAACGCCGGTGATTGCAAAGTTTTTCATAATTTAATTTTAGAATGATTTAATGACCTACCTACGGTAGGCAGGTTGAATTAAAATCAGAGAATCTGCTTATGATCCGAGTGATTCAATAATTCAATCTTTAATTATTCTTTATTATCCTTTATATATTTTTGAATTTTTTATTCCTGCTCTTTCAAAAGCATTTCTTGTATCAAGTATTAGATCGGAATTTTCACTAATAAACTTATAATCATACTTTGTATGATCGGTACTTAACAGAATCAGATCATATGATTTCAAGTTTTTCTCAGTCAGTTCAACAGATTCCATTTCGTAATTATACTTACGGGTTTGAGGAAGCTTTTGTACAAAAGGATCGTTATAATCAACAACCGCACCTTTTTCTCTGAGCAATTCAATTAGTTTTAGAGAAGGGGATTCACGCATGTCGTCAATATCTTTTTTATAAGCTGCCCCAAGAATTAGTACCCTGGAACCATTCAGAGATTTTTTATTTTTATTTAGTACCTCTGCAGCTTTTTCAATAACATAATAGGGCATGAAAGTATTTATTTCACCGGCAAGCTCAATGAATTTTGTGTTAATATCATATTCGCGGGCTTTCCAGGTAAGGTAGAACGGATCAATCGGAATGCAGTGGCCTCCTAAGCCAGGACCCGGATAGAATGCCTGAAAACCGAATGGTTTAGTTGCTGCTGCATCAACAACTTCCCAAACATCAATATCCATTCTTTCAAAAACCATCTTAAGTTCGTTAACCAAGGCAATATTAATTGAGCGATAAATATTTTCTAAAAGCTTGGTTGCTTCAGCAGCTCTTGGCGAGGATACAGGAACGGTTTGGATAATTACATGATTGTACAAAGCCAATGCAATTTCCAAACAATCAGGAGTAACACCACCAACCACTTTTGGAATTGTTGCGGTTGAATATTTCAGATTGTTGGGATCTTCACGTTCCGGGGAAAAGGCGAGGTAGAAATCCTTACCAACAGCAAATTTATTCTTACCTGAGCCCTGTGTGATTGGAGCTTCTTCGAATAAGGGCTGTAATATTTCTTCTGTAGTTCCGGGATATGTAGATGATTCTAACGCTATGAATTGACCGGCTTTAAGATATTTTGCAATAACTTTTCCGGAGTTTTCAATGTAGGTCATATCGGGTTCACGATGCTCGTTAAGGGGAGTGGGCACGCAAATAATAATGGCATCTGTTTCAGACAATTTACTGAAATCGGTTGTTGCAAAGAATTTTTTGCTGCCAACAACTTTTTTAATCTTATCAGCTTTTATATGAT
>DATHSU010000217.1:0-3067 GCA_035463895.1 Ignavibacteriaceae bacterium
AAACAATTACTTTTACACAAATTGGTTTACTTTAACAATCAATATTATTCAACTCCAACAATTCCAGCCTTCCCTTCAAAAGCATATGATAATATGGTCATAAAAGGCGGATTAAATTTTTATTCAGCAGGTACTGAACTAAAAAGACAAATTGATTCAGTATTTCTGGCAATAACAAATAAATGCAAACTTAATTGTGCATACTGTTATGAAAAAAATAACATTAACAAAAGTGATGATATTCCAGTAGCAAAATGGAATGAGATTATTAAAAGTCTGCAAGGTATTGGGGTAAACATATTTATTCTTAGCGGCGGCGAACCACTATTAGCATTTGATAAATTATTGTCAATACTAAAATCCTCAGATAAAGAAAAATCAGATTTCCATTTACACACTTCAGGTAATTCTATAACAGAACTAAAGGTTAAAGAATTAAAAGATGCTGGACTAAAAGCAGCAGCTATAGGCCTTGATGATTTCGATGAGGAAAGACATGATAAAATTCGAGGAAGAGGATCATTTTCAGAAGCAACTAAATCGCTGAAACTATTCAATCAGGCAGGAATATTAACCTATGTAAACCTTTGTATAAGAAAGGAAATGTTAATGTCTGATAATTTGTATAAGTATTTTGAGTTTGTAAAAAAACTAAATGTTTCGATGATCCAATTATTAGAGCCTAGACCTTGTGGTGGATATTTTAATAATGAATCTGAAGTATTCTTAAATGAAGACGATAAAAAAGTAATGACTGATTTTACTCTAAACGGAAATAGAAAAAGAATATATAAGAAATATCCAATAATATATTATGTAGCTCACATCGAAGGAAAACATCAGCTCGGTTGTCATATGGGCGGTCTATCACATTTTTATATTGACAGTAAAGGGAATGTATGTCCATGTGTTTTCTTTCCTGTTAGTTATGGAAATATCATTAATGAAAATATTAATGTCATCTTTCAGAGGATGAGAAAAAATATCCCTTTACCTATTCATAGTGAATGTCCGTCATTATTACTCTCGAATAAATTAAAAGAATCTTATAAATCTAAAAAGGAGTTTCCTATCCCATTTGATCAGATTCAGGATCAGATTGATCTGCTGTATAATCATAGCTTTAGTCCTACGGAAGATATGCCCAAAAGGTTTGAATTATTAACTGAAAGGAATTAGAGATGAAACATAGAATATTCATAAGCTTTTTAATAGTAGCTGTCTTCAACTACATTAGTGGCTGCGCAATAACTAAAACTGCAAGAATTAATCCAGAAAACTTAATACTTGATCAAGAAATCATCAAAGAAATAATTCTAGTAAATCTTGATGTAATAGAATTTGATAGTAATGGTGCACGTTATGCAGAACCTTCGGACTATGTAGTAGGTGTATTAAAAGATGGGAAAAAATTTAAATTGCCTGTCACTAAAATAAAGGAATTCAGAACTTCAAATATCTCTCCAGTAAAAGTGGAACAGCTAAAAAATCAGAAGATTAAAGAAATGCTGTTAAAAAATAATATCCTGGTTACTTTTGATAAAAACGGTGGTCTATATAATGAAAAGGATAAAAAGATTGTTGGAAAAACTGCAGAGCAACAAGTAATTAATTTAGATATTAATAGGGTTTCCGAATTCTATCTTGAAACACCAACAACAATAAGTGAGTCTGATTTAGCCATTCAAAATGATTTAAAACTGACACACATAGTAACAAAAGGAAACTATTTGCTTTATACTTTCAATCAAGATGGAGGCAAGTTATTGAAAGAGGGGAGAAAAATCACAGGACTGACTCCTCAGAAAGAAGTTGTTATAATAGATCCGGACAGTGTATTATACTTAAATGTCCAGAGATCCGATGTTGAAGGGACAATACTAGCTAATATAGGTGTGCTCGTATTAATTATTGGAGTTGCTGCTTTGATTGTAGCTGCAACAAAGCAATCCTGCCCATTCATTTATTCGTTCGATGGAGAAAAATTTGTATTTGATGCAGAACCATTAGGTGGAGCAACAACCAAAGGATTGGAAAGAACCGAATATTCTAAAATGGATTATTTGAAAAATATTGAAGATAACTTTAAAATTCTGGTACGCAATGAAGTTGAAGAAACACAGTATATAGATGAACTAAGTCTTTTGGCTATAGGACACGATGAAGATAAGCAAGTAATTCCTGATTTAAATGGAAATTTTTTTCAGATTAAAGACCCTCAAACACCCGCAAGAGCCAAAGATGAGAAAGGAATGGATTTGACAGGAGCTGTAAATGCGGATGATAATTTATATTGGCAGACCAAACTTCCTATAGATAGTAATTTAATTTCGAAAAGCCAAAGACACGAACTTACATTTACATTTTCCAGGCCCGCTAATAAAACAAAAGCAAAACTTATTGCAAATATTGGAACATCACTCTGGGGTTCAAGAATGATAAGAGAGATGCTGCAGTTATACGGAAGTAGTGTGGATGAATATTATAAAAAAATTGATGAGCAGGAAAGCGACTACAATCAAATGATGAAATTTATTGAAACGGAAGAATTATATAAGCTAAAATATTACACAAAGAATGGTGATGATTGGGTGCTACAAGGATTTATTAATGGCGGAGGTCCGCTGGTATCTGAGACCCGTGTTTATGATTTAGACCTTTCAAATATTAAAGGAGATTCTGTTACAATAAAAATTAATCCACCATACGGTTTTTGGACTGTAGATTATCTTGCAATTCAGTATGATGAATATTCTAGCCCTAATATTGAAACAATGGTTCTTGAAACAGCAATAAATCAAGACGGGATTAATCTTAAGGAATCAATAAGAACTAAGGATAACAATTATTTCATTATGCCTGCTGTGGGGGATTATTTTGAAGCGACATACAAAGCAATTGAAAATAATTCTGATAGAAACGCAACATACTACTTGAAGTCATCCGGCTACTACGAAATACATTTGAATAAGTCTTTACCTATTCAATTTATGACTCTAAGCAAATTTATAACTGATCCGGGTTTCATTATTAAATACTCTAATGACAGATATAGCGAGTGGGAAAA
>DATHSU010000218.1:0-2042 GCA_035463895.1 Ignavibacteriaceae bacterium
ATGGATAATCTTTTATTATCAGCTATAAAGTCAATAACTAAAACTGATATTGCATTCTCAAACGCCTGGCGTTATGGAGCGCCCATTCCGATTGGTCCAATAACCAAATGGGATTTATTCAACATTATCCCCATGAATCCAGTGGTTTCTAAGGTACAACTTAGCGGCAACGAAATAATTGATATGCTTGAAGAAAATTTAGAGCGAACATTTTCTTCTAACCCTATGAAGCAAATGGGTGGATATGTTAAACGATGTTTAGGTCTACATGTAAAAATGAGAATTGAAAATCCAAAAGGGCATCGCATTCAGCAAATATTTATTGGCGATGAACCGCTGATAAAAGATAAAACATACGAAGCAGCTTTTGTCACAGCACAGGGGGTACCGGAAAATATAGGTGAGAACAGATTAGACTTATCCATCAAGGCAGTTGATGCAATGGCTGAGTACTTAGGTCATAATCCTGATTTTACAAATTATTACCACAACACTTTTAGTTTGGTATAGTTAGTTAAAAGTAAATGAGTAAATCCGGGTAGATCTGGAATTTTTGATTTTCAATCGAGATAGATGGAAGATAGGGGATAGAATGTGTGTTGAGAATATTATAATCATTATTAAAAAAGGAGTAGTTATGCAACGCAGTGTAAATAGTTTAATTGGTTACACCATCGGCGCAAAAGATGGAGAATTAGGAAAAGTCAGCGAGTTTTATTTCGACGACCATTCATGGACAATCCGTTACCTTGTAGTAGATACGGGTACCTGGCTTTCTGAACGCAAGGTACTAATTCCGCACTCGGCACTGGGACAAACTGATTGGGATTCAAAGACATTTAAAGTAAACCTTACTATGGACCAAGTTCGCAATAGTCCTGACACTGAAACTAAGAAAACAGTATCCCGACAAAATGAACTTGAGTTATTCAATCATTATGGTTTACCGTTTTATTGGGGAAATGTATTTAACGAAGGAACAGTGGGTATGATGCCGGTTGTACCCATTTTGGATACAAAAGCAGAAAAAGAGAGAGCTGATCTTACACAAAAACCAAAGGGCGATCCTCACCTGCAAAGCTCAAAGGATGTTGTAGGATATCACATTAACGCCACAGACGGAGAAGTAGGACATGTGGAAGATTATATAATTGATGATGAAAAGTGGAATCTTCTGTTTCTGATTGTTGACACACAAAATTGGCTGCCAGGCAGAAAAGTTATTGTATCACCACGTCAGATTGACCGGATTGATTTGGAAGCAGAAAAAGTTTATATAAATCTTACACAGGAATCTATAAAGAATAGTCCTGAGTTTAACTCTAATCATGAAATAGACAAGGATTATGAAAAAGTATTATTCGATCATTACGTTAATGCTATCCAACCCGTAAAGAATGAAATGGAAAGTAAATAAAGTAACACCGAAAATGATTTGGTGAAAAAGCATGTTAGTATTCTTAGTTCGTGCATAATATGATTTATTTAAAAATTATTTAAGAGAAAAATTATGGAAATCATAGGAACTCTCATCATTGGTCTGATTGCAGGAGTAGTTGCAAAGTTATTAATGCCGGGAAAAGATCCCGGAGGCTGCATAATCACAATGCTGATAGGAATTGCCGGCGCTTTTGTTGCAACGTATCTTGGTAAATTTTTAGGAATTTATGAACCCGGTGAGACTGCGGGATTTATTGGTGCGGTAATTGGAGCCGTTCTCATATTATGGGTTTACAGAATTTTAGTTAAGAGAAAAACTTAAATCGTATCCTGAAAAATTCTGAACTGATTCTGCAGCTATCATAAATTATTTAATTAAGCCGAATAATTAATTTTTAAAACATTTCACAGTCATATAATACGAAATTCATTAGTTATATAGATGTAGTCCCATTTTCATTCCTTTGACCGATTGATTGAGTTAAGGTCAGCAAATAAGTTGAAATTAAAACTAAGTTTAATTTTATTAATTGTTAATGGAGATAAACAAAAATGAAAAAACCAAAAAGAAAAAGAATTAACAATTCTAAGATTAATGATCT
>DATHSU010000219.1:0-9189 GCA_035463895.1 Ignavibacteriaceae bacterium
ACTGAAGTACATCCAACCGGACTCATTAACCATAAAACTATTAATTACACCACCCTGCCAGATCTCATACCAATTAAAACCTCCATCTGTGCTTTTATAAATGGAAGGACTTTTTGCGAAATAAAGCGCAGAATCAATCGGTGATTCGTATATGATTGTTGAATAATCATTCAAATATGACATGTCTGAAATCTTAAACCAGTTCTCTCCCCTATCCACAGATTTTATAATGCCAAATCGTACAATGGCAAGTACTTCACCGTTTTTTCTTTCTGTAATGGAATACACACCATTAAATAATTGAGATATCGGGCTTATTCTCCAACTATCACCATAATCATCCGAGATGAAAACACCTTTTGCTGTAGAGCAGAGAACTCTGCCATCATTCATAATAATAACATTGTTTGGAGTTGTTCCTGTAGGTCCACCAATTAATTCCCAGGATTGTGAAAAGTTTAAATCAGATTTAAGAAGGATAAGTAGAACGGCAATATAGATATTAAGAGTACGCATAAATGACTCCAATAAAATTTCATTTATGAACTAAAAAAAATCTCAAGTCAAATTTAACACATAATAATAAAATAAACAGAGATAAAATTACTACATTTGTCATTAAACTAACCTCCCTCAAAACGGTGGTTTTAGTATACTTTGTAAAAGTATTATTTATGAGGCATTCTATCAATTTATACGTGTTATAACTCAACCTTTAAAAATCAGGGCAGAATATCCGGATCAATACTTTTTGAATATTATTGCTGATTCAAAACGAATATTCTACCTTGATGTTGAACAGTGATTTGCGTATTTATTCTAAGCATTTTACAAGAATTTATTTTCTACAAGTGATTTATAAAACTATTTTTCTTGCACTAATAATTGGTATTACCTCTTTTGCACAGGATACTACAAAAAGCCTGGCATTCAAAAAGAATAAACAGTATCGTAATTCACCTTTTTTTTATCAGCCGGATCTTTCTTATCAGCTACTTCAGCAATTCAAACTTATACAGGAAGCAAATGCAGGTGATCCGAGAGCTCAGCATGAGTTAGGAATGAGGTTACTTCTTGGGGAAGGTATGTCACCTGATACTATTCAGGCAGTTTATTGGGTTAGAAAAGCTGCAGCTCAAGGAATGATCTCAGCAATGTATAATTACGGTGTTCTGTTAATTAACGGCTGGGGTGTTGAATGGAACCCTTTTGAAGCTTATAAAAACTTCTCTAAAGCTGCTAAAAGTGGAATGCCTCAGGCACAATATATAGTTGGTATCCTGCATACAGACAATCTTGTTGTTCCTAAAGATTTTAAACGGGCCTATATATGGGCAAAAAAAGCTCTCGACAATGGTTTTGGACCTGCTAAGGAGGTTGTTAATGCATTGAGCGAATATATAGATGCGGATAATATTTCATTAACCGAAATACCAGATACAGACTTTAACTATACAGAAATTCAAGATAAACAATCGATAGAATCAACAATTGGATTAGTATTTCTGGATTTTGATGCTATTGTTGACACAATAAAAGATATCACCGATCAGATGCTGATAAAAGATATCTCCAATTCAGGAGTTTCCAATTTACTGGATACGCTTGATCTGCAATTTGATTCCCAATTAAGTGAAATTAACGATAGTGCTAAGATAAGGTTCATATTTGAAATTGCGGAAGCCGGGAGTCCTGAAGCTCTAACAATGCTTGGACGACTATTTGAGATAGGTAAGGTTGTAGAGAAAAATCTGATTCTTGCAGCTGAATTATATATAAGAGCAATAAGACTTGATTCACCGCGATCACCATTACTTTTATGGAATCTGGTACAAAACAAAAACTTTTATCTAGAGTTAATATCTGAATCAGACAATGAAAATCCTTCCGCGGAGTTTGTCTGGTACGGACTTTACATATTAAGTTATACTAATCGCATTTCGGAATTTGATGCATTGAACTTTTTAGAAAGATCAGCTAATAAAAATCATATTCCGTCAATTATAGAGTTAGGATTCAATCATTATTCAGGAAGATATGTAAATGAAAGCAAAATTAACGGAATTGCCATCTGGCAAATTGGAGAAAAATTAGGAAGTATTGATGCTTCAGTAAGAATTGCTTCTGCAAGAGTATTTGATCAATTTGGATTGTTCAATATAAATAAGTTAATTTCTTTTCTGGAAGAAGCTGCAGGTAAGGGTTCCATTTTATCTGAAGTGACTCTTGGTTCAGCATACGAAAATGGTATTGGTATAAAACGCAATTTGGCAGTTGCAGTAAAACACTACAGGAATGCTACTCAGCGTGGAAGCCAGTTCGCATTCAGACAACTTCAAAAGATATATGACTCTTTGAGACCGGCCGAAAAAGAATTTGTTATAAACTAAGCTCCACTGTTTTTATTAAATCCAGATAGAAATTTTATATAACATGTGAATTTATTAGCAAACTCATTTTTACTACAGTAATTTTGCCTAACAATAAATTTATATTATGCAAAATAATTTCCGATCAAAACTTTCCGATGTAAGCACAAGCATTTTCACAATAATGTCCAGAATTGCTGAAGAGTATAATGCTATAAATCTTTCACAAGGATTTCCGGATTTCAGTTGTTCGCCTGAGCTCATTGAACTCGTTCATCATTTTCAAAAAAAGGGATATAATCAATATGCTCCAATGCAAGGTGTTGCACCACTGAGAGATCAAATATCCCAAAAAATTGAAAAATTACACGGAAGAATTTACAATCCGGAAACTGAGATTACTGTAACTGCAGGCGCAACGCAAGCTCTGTATACTGCTATATCCTGTATGGTTAGTAAAGATGACGAGGTAATAATTTTTGAACCAGCCTATGACTCCTATGCACCTGCTGTATTAGTTAATAAAGGTAAACCTGTTTTTATACCGTTAAATGAAGATGATTTTTCATTTGATTGGGAGTTGACAAAGAAAAAAATAACTTCCAGAACAAAACTTATTATTATCAATTCACCTCATAACCCAACTGGAAGTCTGATCAGCTTAAATGATTTAACGGAATTGGAGAAACTGGTTAAAGGCAAAAAAATTTTTATTATTAGTGATGAAGTGTATGAACATATTACCTTCGATGGTTTTGAACATTTTAGTCTTTCAAGATCCGATATACTTTCAAAACGTAGTTTTATTATTTCTTCATTTGGAAAAACTTATCACACCACCGGTTGGAAAATGGGATATTGTGCTGCACCAGAATACCTTATGAAAGAATTTCAAAAACTGCATCAGTTTGTAGTTTTCTCAGCTAATACACCTACGCAATTAGCCTTTTCTGAATTTCTTAAAAATGAATCCCATTACCTTGAACTTGGAAGTTTTTATCAGAAGAAAAGAGATTTTTTTGCTGATAAAATCCAAAGGTCAAAATTCAAAATAATAAATTGTAAAGGCACTTATTTTCAGCTATTAGATTATTCTGAAATCTCCAATAAGAATGATATGAAGTTTAGTGAATATCTGGCAAAAGAGATCGGCGTTGCTGTTATACCCCTATCTCCTTTTTATAAAAAAGGCTCAAATAATAAGATAATCAGAATATGTTTTGCAAAAAAAGAAGAAGTACTTAAATCTGCTGCTGATTTATTAAATAATTTATAGATCTTTTTTATGAAAAATGACCAATACAAGCTTAAGAAATTTGCAGCAACACTTTCACTTGCAGTTGGTATTGGAATGTTCATTTTTAAATTTTCAGCCTACCTCATTACCGGTTCGGCAGCTATATTTTCGGATGCAGCAGAATCAATAGTTCATGTTCTGGCTACTAGCATGGCACTTTATAGTATAATTATCAGTTCAAAACCTCCCGATAAATCTCATTTATATGGTCATGGGAATGTTGAATATTTTTCAGCTGGAATTGAAGGAGCTTTAATAGTTATTGCTGCTTTCGTTATCATTTATGAAGCCGGATCGGATATAATAAAAGGTCCTGAACTACAAAGACTCGGTACCGGTATGCTAATTATAACCGCAGCTGGAATAGTAAATCTTTTTCTTGGATTGTATCTTGTTAAAACAGGTAAAAAGACTAATTCGCTCACACTTGTAGCTGATGGAAAGCACGTACTGACAGATGCTTATACAAGTATTGGAGTTGTTATTGGAATTATTTTAGTTATGATAACGGGTATTGTTTATTTTGATCCCATATTCGCAATTGCAGTGGCTCTGAACATACTTTTTACAGGTTATAACCTTGTCCGTGAAAGCATTGGCGGTTTGATGAATGAAACTAATCCTGAAATATTAAATAAAATCAGTAATAAGTTAATTATGATTCGCAGACCATATTATATTGATATACACGAGCTGCGCTTTTGGAAATCCAGTGAAGATATATTTATAGATTTTCATCTAACTCTTCCCTATTACATGGATATACGGCAATCACATTCTGAGGAAGATTATATTACTGAAGAACTTACAAAAGAACTGCCTAATTCACAATTAAAAATTCATCTTGACTTTTGTGTTCCGCAACTGTGCAGACATTGCGAATATAGTGAATGTGAAGTCAGAGAATATGATAAAACAGAGAGTGTAAACTGGACAGTTAATAAACTTACAGGTAAGCCGCTGCTCAACCTGCCTCACTGATTTTACTTTCATTATGTGGATCACTAACCCTTGTAAGTATCAGCATACCTGCAATAAATAAGAATGCAATTGACAGAATTGCAGTTCTTTGATTAATTGCAGAAGAGATAATCCCAAATAAAAAAGGACCTAAAATAGCGGAAGCTTTTCCAAAGAAAGAATAAAAACCAAAAAACTCAGTTTTCTTTTCAATAGGAGTTAAAAGAGACATTAGACTTCTGCTCGTTGACTGTGAGGATCCCAAAGAAATACCGGCAAATGCAGCAATTAAATAAAAAGTATTTTTATCCTCTACAAAAAACGCTGAAGTTACTATACCCACCCAGATAAACAAGGTTATCATCAATGTTTTTTTATGACCGATATGGTCAGAGACTATTCCGAACACAGTTGATCCAACAATAGCGGAGGTCTGAACAATAATAAAGAGTAGAATAATTTCAGTAAACGTCATTTGCAAAGTTTCAAGTGCAAAAATTGAAGAGAAAATTATGACTGTGTTTACACCATCAATATAAAGAAAATACGAAAGTAAAAATGTTGCTGTATTTTTGTAGAGTTTAAATTCCTTAAAGGTTGAACGTAATCTTGAATATCCTTTGGAGAAAAAAGTAAGATCAAACTTCTTTTTAAGTTGTTTATCCGGTACAAAAATAAAAATCGGAATTGCGAACAAAAAGAATAAGCTAGCTGCTATTAGAAAGCTTATTCGGATGTTTAACAAGTTAGTTGCTTCAAAGCCCGCCTCATATAAGGGGAAAACGATTATTAAAGTAATCAACGAACCAACATACCCCATTGAAAATCCATAGCCTGAAACTCTTCCATAGCTTCGTTCTGTAGTTATTTCAGGAAGAAAAGCATCATAAAATACCAATCCTGCCTCAAATCCTATATTGGCAAGTATTAGAAGAAAAATTCCCCAGAAGATCATTGAATTATGAGTAAAGAAAAGGGATGCAGTAGCCAAAATACACAATGCTGTAAAGATTGCTAAAAATTTTTTCTTACCTGCTCCATAATCAGCAATTGCGCCAAGTAGTGGAGAAATTAGAGCCACAAATAACATAGAAATACTGAACGCAAGTCCCCATAAAAAATCTGAATCCGGGGAGTTGCCTGTTATAATCTGTTTGAAGTAAAGAGGATATCCAACTGTTAGAACAATAACATAAAAAGCAGTGTTTGCGAAATCAAAAAGTGTCCAGGCAAATATTCTACCTTTATTTTGCATTATTTTTCTGATCCGGATGGTTTTGAAATATTTTCATCAATCAGTCCCCTGCCGGTTTTATTTAATCTTCCTGCTGATTTTTCGTCATTTAAAATTGAATCTAAAATTCCATTAATAAACTTTCCACTGCCAGATGTGCTGAATAATTTTGCAATTTCAATAACTTCGTTAATTGAAACTTTTGGTGGTATATCAGGAAAAAAAAGTAGTTCTGTAATTCCAATCCTGAGCAGTATCTTATCTATTAGAGCAATTCGGTTCATTTCCCAGTTGTTAACTTTTTCAACTATTCTCATATCAACTTCATCGATATGGATAATAGTTTTATTAATAAGATCTTCAGCAAACATTATATCAGGTTGTTCTTTAATAACAGATAACAGTTCGGATTTAAGCTCAGTCAAATTATCCCTGTTCAATTCATAAGCATAGAGGTACTGAAGAACTCTTTCTCTAACTAATCTGCGTTTAAATACAATTGACATAATAAAGAAGTAATTTTTTAATAATCGAATAACTTTGTAAAGATACAATTCTTTAAAGACTAATTTCCGCTTTAAAAATCATATTGCAAAAAACCAAAAGAATAATAAACCAATGCTTTCTCTGAATCTGTAATACATATCCGATTCAAAACTAAGTTTTAAATCAGATGGAACAGCATAGATGCTCAAATTATTAAATTTACTTATCTCCTCAATTCTAACAAGGTGATATTTATCGGATACTATTATTATTTTATTTATTGTTTCTTTTGGAAGTAAATTTTGTCGTATAAATTGGATTTGTTCATTGGTGGTGGTGGTAGTTTTCTCAATTAAAAATATTGAGGAATCAGCATTTCTACTAACAGCATATCGGAAAGCAACTTCCGCTTCACTAAGTTCACCGGGAGCATTACTGCCGGTTAACTGAATTCTGCCTACTAAACTGCTGTCAAATAACTGTAGTGCTTTATCAACTCTTGACGCTAACGTTGGACTGGGCTGATTAACAGACCAGACTGCCGCACCGAGTACCACAGCTAAATTATTTTCATCTTTTTTAAATGTTTCATCATCAATCTTTGGATCAGAAGCACTTACGTAGTAAAAAGAAAACAAAACAAAAATGAATGATATTATAATAGAGCTCATTATTGAACGAAGTAAAATAAAACTTCGGTTTTGCAGAATTCCAAACCATACGTACGAGGCAAATGTAAACGAAAAAAATAAGTATAGTGCAAATAATAATCCTATAAATAACTTGTTGCCATTTTGCCCTAAAAAATAAATGTTACTGAATGGTAATTGAATCTTAGTGGAGTAGTATGCAGCAGCAATTAAAAAAATAAGTAATGTTGTAAAAAGCAGAATATTTGTAATCGTAATACTGCTTTTTTTTTGTAATGATTGAACTATAATTCCGATTATAATTATGAGAAATGTACAAAAACTAAAAATATTACCAATGTTCAAAAAGTTGAAATCTGAAAGAGCAAGCTGCTGATTTGTGTATTTGATGTAAATAAGAAATACTAGTTTTATGTGCAATATTACAATAACCAGTAAGGAAACTATTATTTTATTTTTTTTATTCATTAAAATAATTAGCTTAAAAGAAAAATACTTTACTAAGTTAAAAATAATTTGTGAATCTTTTTTGCTTTAAAATTAAATCGAATTGCTTAACAGAAAGGAATTAAAATATCTACGAATAAAATATAAGGATTAGCAGACTGTTAAAATAAAGGCACTCCCTAAGAAGCGCCTTCGATTAAAAATATTTTATTATTTTATTGTAACCTAAAGACTACCGGAATTGATACCTGAACTCTAACTGCTTTACCTCTTTGTTTGCCGGGTTTGAACTTAGTTTTCTTGACTGCATCAAGAGCAGCTTCATCACATCCTGCACCAATGCCTTTAATAACTTCAGCTTTGGTAACATTACCACTCTCATCCACGAATGCGAGTATATAAACTCTTCCTTCTACACCAGCTCTTTTTGCAATTTCGGGATAAACAATCTTGCTCTGTATTGCCTGGATACCGCCTATTGGCTCAGGCATCTCTTCAACAGCAACAAAATAAACCGGTTCTTCTTCAATAACCTTTTTATCCTCTTTCGGTGGAGGTGGTGCCTGAATATTTGCATCAAAATCTATTTCAGTATCTCCAATTTCGATGTCTTCCAATACATCATCAGCCGGAGCTTCAATAGGAATTGGTGGTTTTGGGGGTGGTGGAGGTCTATCTTCCTGTTTTGTTTGTTGAATATCCTCAACTGTAAATAATTCCTGAGGACCTTCAAGAAATTTTCCTTCACCTTCAAGATTAGGAAAAAATTTGAAGGCAACAATCAAAAGCACTAATGAGGCAATTAAACTGATTTCAAAGTATCTTTTATACTTTGATTTTAGATCCGCCTCTTTTGTTCTATTCAATGGCATTTTTTTCTCCAAAGTGACAATTTTAACATTGCCAAGTTAATAAATGGGTTTGCTCTTGTCAAATTATTTTTCCGGTATTTTTACTAATCTTTTTTGTAAATGTTCCTAAAACAATTACGAATTCTTCAGATTTTTATTATTAATTCTCAAAAATAACAACTTAACAATAATTACACCCGCAATTACTCCAATAAAATCTGCAATCCAATCTAATACTTCTGCATGGCGACCGGGGATCAGCAATTGATGTAGTTCGTCAATAATTCCATAAACGGATCCGATTAAAAGTGTAAATGTCGCCGGGTATTCCCGTAAGAACGGAGCTTTTTCCTGAAAAATAAAAGTTAGGTACAACAAAACACTTAGTACTAAATAAGCAAAAAAATGATTTAACTTATCACTAACTCCCACCGAGGGTATATATTCTGTTGGAATTGATGTTGCAATAAAGAGAGTTAACCAGTAAACACCAAGCGGAAGATAAACTAAATAAATTTTATTCTTTTTTAGATACTCAAGCAAAGCTGTCCCGTATAAAGTTTATCGTATGAGGAATGTTTTTAATGATATCACCAGCAGTAAGACTAAATTCAGTTTGTTTACTTAAGAGGAGGTCGGCAGAAAGACTATGCAAATAAACTCCGAGTAATATACCCGACTCAATATTTTTGGTTTGTGCAATAAATGATGCTATCATACCGGTAAGAACATCTCCAGTACCAAATTTAGCCATACCGGGATTACCTGCGGTGTTAAAAAGTGCTTCACCCTCTGGTGTAAAAATAATTGTTGGCGAACCCTTTAATATGAGATAACTTCTTGTTTGAATGGAAAAGCCTTTTCCATAAGAAAGAAGATCCTCTTTTACCTTATG
>DATHSU010000220.1:0-4597 GCA_035463895.1 Ignavibacteriaceae bacterium
TTGCCTTTTGCTTGGCAGTGTATAAAGGATTTGAACCGTCTGTAACAACACCGTCGGAGACTATAGTGATAGAAGAGATGTTTCGTTTAGCGAGATCAACTCCATTGAAAATTTTAAGAAAGTTTGTAGATGTTTCAGAAAAATCCAGTTGAACCGGAGCGCTTCGATCCAATAATGAAATGTTATTTCCAAACGTAAACAGTTCATTGTTCGATTCAGGGGTTTTTCTGAAGAATTCATCTGTTACTTGTTTAACAGTTTTTTCCCTGTCAGTAGCATCGTTAATTGTAATTGATTTACTATTATCAATAAAAATGAGATTAACAGGTTCCGAAACCTCATTTTTAGTTATCGAAAGAATTGGTTCAAAGAAAATGAACAGTAAAAGAATAAGTGCAGCTCCTCTTAATAAAGCCAGCAGAAGCCTTTTAGGTGCAGTAACGGGGGGCAGTGTATATCGGTAAATATAATAAGCATATAGTAATGCAATAATGATTCCTAATACAAACATGACCGATGAATAAGAAAAGTTTAAACTTATTTTTTCGAAACCGAACATTAAATAAATATACTTCCTT
The DNA here is from genome assembly GCA_035463895.1 of Ignavibacteriaceae bacterium. GTDB lineage: Bacteria > Bacteroidota > Ignavibacteria > Ignavibacteriales > Ignavibacteriaceae > JAGXRK01. Next base: position 579 of record DATHSU010000220.1, read on the forward strand.
TCAGAAATGTTACTGCATTACCTTTAATTTCTAACTGCTGTTTTTCCGGATTGAAACTTACTTTCACTCTTCCTTTTCTGCCAAGATGATCGCCTTGTTCTATTGTGATAGACTTTTTAATTGTTTTTTCAGAAATTATTCCTGCCTTAAGCAGAACCAACGCCAGATAAGCAGCGGCAGAACCTGTAACAGGATCTTCGGTTATACCGTGACCTGGTGCAAAAAATCTTTGATGAGCAGAATTTTCCTCTTCAGTTGTTTCAGTTGTATAAAGCGATAGATCAGGGAATTTCTTTATTAAATAATTCTCAGTATCGATTTTAGGTTTATAAGAAACTAACTTATCATACGATTTAATTTTAACAAAAACATAGTTGTTACTCAATGTTAAAATAGGTGTATCTTCATCAATAATATCAACAGGAATGTTGTATGCACTAATCAGGTCATTTTCAAACCTCCCCAATTCATTCACTTTAAATAGGGGCATTTGCATAGAGTATTCGTCATCGCTAACTGAGCAATTTATAAAACCGGATTTTGTCTCAATAATTAAACTGGTTTTATTTTTTATTATACCCTTCTCAGCCAGGAAATGAAGAGCTGCTATTGTTGCATGGCCACAAAGGTCAACTTCTACGAAAGGCGTAAACCATCGTAAATTATGATCTGATTTTTTTGAAGAGCAAAGAAAAGCGGTTTCAGAATAGTTTGTTTGATTAGCAACCAGTTGCATTTGATGTTCAGACAATTCATCACCGAACATCACCGCAGCAGCATTGCCTTCAAAAGAATTTTTTGTGAATGCGTTTATATGATAAATCTCAAACTGTTTTCGCATGAAAAAGTTTTTCGATATTCCATTCTTTCATTGACTCATATGCGGCATAATCAGTCAGATCAAACTGAATTGGTGTAACTGAAACATAATTTTTCTGAATTGCAATCTGATCAATTTCAAGTTCGTTATCCACTACAAGCATATTTCCTGTAAGCCAATAATAATTTCTGCCGTAAGGGTCAACACGTTTTTCGTAAACATCGTCCCACTTGGATTTACCCTGCTTTGTAACCAGAATGCCGGCTATTTTTTCTTTAGGTAAATTAGGAACATTTACGTTCAGCATAGTACCCGGCGGTAAACCTTTTTCATAGATTTCTTTAGCAAGCATTTGTGATACTTTTGCTGCAAATGAAAAATCCTTAACAGCGTGACTTGTAACTGAAACAGCAATAGATGGCACATCCATAATAGCTGCTTCTCTTGCTGCTGAAACCGTACCCGAGTAAATAATGTTTATAGCAGTATTAGAACCGTGATTTATTCCCGAAACAACTAAATCGGGCGGACTTTCCATTAGATTTCTGATTCCCATCTTAACACAATCAGCAGGTGTTCCGCCAACAGCGTATCCAAAAAATTCACCATCTTTATGATATTCAAAAACCCGAAGAGGAGTTTGCATTGTAATGGCGTGTCCAACTGCGCTTTGCTCTGTGTGAGGTGCAACAACTGTAATTTCTGCAATTTCCTTTAGTGATTTTACAAGTGCGTGTATTCCTGCAGAATCAATTCCATCATCATTTGAAACAAGTATTCTCAAAATTAAATCCCTTATTAATTAAAAAACTTTGGGCAATATAATACTAATAGAGGCATTCGTCAATTAAACAGTGTGACTGCATTAACAGTTGTGAAAAATCATTAAATTGTTCCACAAAAAATTAAGATATGTTTATTATTAAACCCCACATATTCAATAATTTTCCTCAAATAACCGCTGCTGTAAGCACTACAGTTGGATTAAACAGACAAGCGCCTTATTATTTTAATCTATCTCCGAATGTAAACGATGATAATAAAAAGGTTACGGAAAATAGGAGGGCGTTTTTTAATATCTTAAGATTCAATGAAAATGAAATTGCTTATCAATATCAGATACATTCAGATATTGTAACTGTTACAGATTCTGCCGGAAATTGCGGTGATAGTGATGCATTAATCACCTCAAAAAAAAATCTGCTTCTTGTACTGACAATTGCTGATTGTACACCTGTTTTGATTTATGATATTAAGAATCAAGTAATAGCTGCTGTGCATTCAGGCTGGCGTGGAGCCGAAAATAAAATACTTAAAAAAACTTTACTCAGAATGAATGAACTTTTTAATACAAAAGGTGAAGATTTAATGGTTTATCTGGGTCCATCGGTATCACAAATCAATTATGAGGTTAGTGAAGATGTATCAAAGCGCTTTAAAAAAAAATATCTTCAAAATTACAATGGAGGGTTATTACTTGATGTAGCTAATGCTAATTATGATATGTTGATAGATTTTCATGTTAAGATAAATAATATTCAAAAGTCTGTGTTGTGTACTTATCAGATGAAAGGGTTGCTGCATTCTTATCGTCGTGACGGGAATAAATCCGGAAGATCATTAGCTGTGATTGGAATGAGAAACTAGCATGGAAAACGGCAATACAAGAATTGTTGGGACTTATATTCTTCTGTGTTTAATCTGGGGAACTACCTGGGTAGGTATTAAAGCCAGCCTTGAATCACTTACTCCTTTTATGTCAGCCGGTACAAGATTTATTCTTGCTTCTTTGGTAATTTATTTAATAATGCAGTTGAAAAAAATAACGCTTCAAACTGATAAGCTGTCAATAAAGCTTTATTTTTTAATGGGTTTCTTTTCATTCATAATTCCCTTCGGATTAGTTTACTGGGCGCAGCAATTCGTTCCTTCAGGATTATCAGCGGTTTTATTTGCAGTTTATCCTTTCTTCGTTGCAATATTCAGTTATTTCCGTATACCGGAAGAAAAAATAGGTTTAATAAAAGTTACCGGAATAATAATCGGATTTACAGGTATCATAGTAATCTTTTCCGACTCATTCGGTGAGGATCTTTCAGATTACATTCTTGGGATGATAGCAATAGTATTAAGCGGTGCAATGCAGGCAAATATTGCTGTTACTCTTAAAAAGTTTGGCAAACACCTAAACTCGCTTTCAATGAATTTAGTACCTATGCTTTTAGCAGGTTTTTTCATGACGCTTTTTTCATTTATTTGGGAGGATATTCCTTCAAATGTTATAGACTTTAACGCAGTCTTATCAGTTTCTTATCTTGCTGTATTCGGAAGTGTAGTGACTTTCACTTCTTTTTACTGGCTATTGAAGAGGGTGAATGTTATTATTCTTTCATTGATAGCTTTCATTACTCCTATAGTGGCATTAATTGCCGGATGGATATTTTACAATGAACAGCTCACAGAACGACATTTTATCGGTTCCGGTCTTGTATTATTGGGACTTCTGTGGGCAAATATGGAGTTATATCTCAGATATAGAAAAGCTGGAAAAAAGTAACTACTAATTGAAAAATAAATTCATTTATTTCACTAATTTTACATTGATTATCACTATAGTTAATTATGACAAATATTATTAGAATTAAAAAAGCCACATTCTATGGTTATCATGGTGTTCTTTCTGAAGAGCAGAGTGTTGGCGGTAAATTTGAAGCTGACGTTGATATTTACACTGATTTTTCTCAGGCAGCCAAAAACGATTCGTTAAGTGAAACAATAGACTATCACAAAGTGTATTCTTTTATGTATCATCTTGCTCTTGAGCAAAAATACTATCTCATTGAAGCTTTAGCTGGAAAAATTGCTAATGAATTACTTATAAAGTTTACTGCAATTAATAAAGTTGCTGTAAGAGTTAGAAAAAACAATCCTCCCTTAGGCGGCGTAGTTGATTGCGTAGAAGTTGAGGTCGTAAAAGAAAGAAAAGATTTATAATCGTTTTGGAAACTTTAAAAGTAAATACTGTTTTTATTGGTTTAGGTTCGAATAAGGGGGATAGGTTAAATTATCTGCAAAATGCTCTGCTTGAGTTAAGTTTAATAGAAAATATAGTTATTAATAATATATCTTCAGTTTATGAAACTAGGCCCTTCGGAATAATTGAACAGGATAATTTTTATAATGCAGCAGTCAGCATTAC
>DATHSU010000221.1:0-2361 GCA_035463895.1 Ignavibacteriaceae bacterium
GCGAGAGAATCCTTATACCGTTATTACGATATTTGGGTATAAAAAAAGTTGATTATGGCTTCATCACTCATCTTGATTCTGATCATTACGGCGGTTTTCTTTCACTACTATATAATGGACTTATTGATGAAATATTCAAACCTTCGCCTGATACCACATTAAAGGATATCCGGCTCGAACGATTTCTATCAAAATTAAATGTAAATGTTAATTATTATACCAGGGAAATTTATGAACTTGGTGGTGCTAAGCTTTATATTTTAAATGACGATAAAGATGATTTTTACAACGCTCTTTCAAGTAATGACAAAAGCGGAATGATGAAACTTGTTTATGGCGATGTTAGTTTTTTATTTACCGGAGATGTAGAAAAGAAAGCTGAACTTTATTATGCTGATAAATATGGCCATTTTCTTGATGTTAATGTTCTTAAAGTTGCTCATCACGGAAGCAAAACCAGCTCTATTCCGGAATTTCTTGAAGTTGTGACTCCCGGGATAAGTTTGGTAAGTGCCGGGATAAAAAATAAATTTAAACATCCGTCAGAGGAAATTATTGAAAGACTTGAATATTTTGGTTCGGAAATCTATCGTACAGATCAATCTGGTGCGTTATTATTTTGCAGTGACGGCAATAACATAAAAATAATTGATTGGAGAAATTTATAAGCAGATGAGTAAACCGGTTTGCATTGGTATTTTGGGCGGCGGACAGTTAGCACGTATGTCTGCTTTTGAAGCTATCAGGATGGGCTTTAATGTTGCTATTCTTGAAAAAATTAAAAATTCACCTGCCGGACAATTAACGAGAAACGAGTTTGTCGGGTGGGTTGATAATAAAAAACTATTGAAGAAGTTCTCGAAAGTTTCCGACATTATTACACTTGAAAATGAATTTATAGATCATAAGTACTTAGAGTATATTGAATCCATCGGGAAAAAAGTTATACCTTCCCCACAAACAATTTCACTTATACAGGATAAATTAATTCAAAAACAAACAGTAGCAGCAGCTAAAATTCCGGTTGCAAAATTTGTTAAAGTGGATGAACAAACGGATTATCTCACGATTAGCAGTCAGTTGGGAAAAAAGTTTGTATTAAAGTCGAGAAAAATGGGTTATGACGGATATGGCAATTCCACAATAAGTAATTCAAAAGATTTTAGTAAAGCATTGCTAAAACTAAAAGATCGTCATTCTGATCTTTACGCTGAAGAGTTTGTTTCCTTCAGAAAAGAATTAGCAGTGATGGTTGTCAGGACAAAAAGAGAAATAAAGACATATCCTGTAGTTGAGACGATACAGAAAAATCATATTTGTCATACTGTTATTGCCCCTGCTGTTGTTTCAGATAACCTTAGAAAAAATGCAATTGAAATTGGTATTGAAGCAGTAAAAGCTGTAAAAGGTTTTGGACTTTTTGGGATAGAATTATTTTTTACAGAAGACAATAAAATTCTGTTAAATGAAATGGCACCTCGTCCTCATAATTCAGGGCATTACACTATAGAAGCCTGCACATCTTCACAGTTTGAAAATCATATAAGATCTGTACTAAATATGAAATTAGGTTCCACTGAAATGGTTAAACCTGCAGCTGTGATGATAAATCTTTTAGGCAAGAAAAATGGTCCGGGAGTAATCTCAGATGTAAACAGATCATTCATTTACGAAGATGTACATTTACACATTTACGGCAAGCACCAATCACGGATAGGAAGAAAGATGGGACATATAACTATGCTTGGTGAAAACTCAAAAAGCATATTGGATTATCTTAAAAAAGTTGAAAAGGAAATAATTATCTGAAAAATAGAAAAGGGAATTTTATGAAAGACAATAATCCTGTTGTTGGAATAATAATGGGCAGTGATTCTGATCTGAATGTAATGAAAGAGGCCGCTGCGGTTCTTGAAGAATTTGGTATTAGGTATGAAATTAAAATTGTATCTGCTCACAGAACACCAAATCTTATGGCAGAATACGGAATGAGTGCTCATAAAAGAGGAATAAAAGTTATTATTGCCGGTGCAGGCGGCTCTGCACATTTGCCAGGAATGATTGCAGCACATTCGCCACTGCCTGTGATTGGTGTTCCGGTAAAATCAAAATCTTTGGATGGGTTGGATTCATTATTGTCTATTGTCCAGATGCCCTCCGGTGTTCCGGTTGCTGCTGTAGCGATCAATGGTGCTAAGAATGCCGGAATATTAGCAGCACAAATTATTGCTAATTCTGATTCAGTAATTCTTGTAAAGATAATCTCTTACAAGAAAAAACTGGAAATTGAGTCCATCAAAAAAAATGATAACATTAAATTAACATAGGGCAAAAAAAAAGTACTACATATTTCGGGAACTA
>DATHSU010000222.1:0-2221 GCA_035463895.1 Ignavibacteriaceae bacterium
TGCAAAAAATGAAGAGCTGAATTTGAAAATGATCAGTACGTTAAAAGAAAAATATCCGGATTTACCTGTTGGTTACTCTGGACATGAAGTCGGTTTAGCACCTACCTGGGCGGCTGTTTCACTCGGTGCCTGCTTTGTAGAACGTCACATAACTTTAGACCGCGCAATGTGGGGAACAGACCAGGCAGCATCTGTTGAGATCGGCGGTTTTCAGAGATTGATTTCTAACATACGTGATATCGAAGCCTCACTTGGTGATGGTGTTAAGAAAGTTTATGATAGTGAATTACCTGTAATGAAAAAATTGAGAAGAGTTAAACACTGATCGCGTTTATAAAATTTTTGATTGAATGATTTGTTGATTGGATGATCATTAAATATGAATGCACAAAAATATTCTAATTCAGTTTTTGATATTATACAGAACTATTTTATAAGTCTGTCTTATGCAGAGGTTATATCGTTTGTAATTATTATATCTGCTGCAATTATTTTTGTAATACTTGAAAGAATATTTCCTTATACAAAAGGTCAGAAAGTATTAAGGGAAGGATTCTTTGATGATCTTGCTCTCTACACTATTGCTCAAAGTTATATTCTCAGTATTATAATTTTTGGATATGTGATTTATTACATTGATAACACTACCGGAATATCCCGTCTTCAGTTATTTGCAAACGTTCCTATATGGATTCAATTAGTTTTCTTTCTCATTACACACGATATATACATTTACTGGATGCACCGCTGGCAGCACAGCAATAAATGGCTATGGAGAATTCACGAGGCGCATCATTCACCAAAAAAGGTTGACTGGCTCTCCGGTTCACGATCTCACGCACTGGAAATTTTAATAAATCAGACGATTGAGTTTTTGCCAATCGTATTACTCGGAGCTCCGGTTGAAGTTATTGCTTACAAGGGTGTTATCAGTGCCGTATGGGGAATGTACATTCACTCCAATCTTGATGTAAAAACCGGAAAACTGCAAAAGATAATTAACGGACCTGAAATGCATCGCTGGCATCATTCAACAGGCAAAGGCAGAAACAGGAACTTTGCTACAAAGCTTGCAATATGGGATTGGATATGGGGAACAGCCTACCTGCCTGAAACAAAACCAGATGAATACGGACTAAAAACATACTTCCCTGCTCACTACCTTTCACAAACTCTTTTTGCTTTTAAAAGTTTTAAGCGCAGAAAAATAAATAAGTAAACAATTCCTTAACATTATTTTAATATTATAGTAATATTCACTTATTAAGTTTAACCTGATAAATTTTTACACAATGTAATTCAGGTTAAATGAACCAAATAGATATAAAAAAAATTATTTTATCAAAGAGCCCTAATTTCTTAAAGAATTCACCAGATTTCTTTAAAAATCTCATCTTCGCAATTATTTCTAAAACTTTCTATATAAAAGAAATAAATAATTTCCTTGCTGAACATTATAATAAGACAGGTCTGGATTTTATCGACGAACTATTTGAGATGCTTGATTTCTCGTACCTGGTTTCTGCTAAAGACAGAGAAAAGATTCCAAGTGAAGGAAAACTTATCATTGTTTCAAACCACCCCCTGGGCGGACTTGACGGACTAATACTAATAAAACTTATAAGTGAAGTAAGAAGAGATCTAAAGATTATTGTAAATGATGTTTTACTTAATATTTCGAATCTTGAGGAGTTTTTTCTTCCGCTAGACATTCTAAATAGTAAATTTCAGAAAGAAAATATAGCAGCAATTAGCAAGGCAATTCGTGATGAGAACGCAGTCATTATATTTCCCGCAGGGGAAGTTGCCAGAATGAGTATAAATGGAATCCGTGACGGTAATTGGAGTAAAGGTGCCGTATATTTTGCTGAAAAGTTTAATGCCCCGGTTTTACCAGTTTTTCTTGAGGCTAAAAATTCGTTTCTTTTTTATTTAGTCTCTTTTTTATCTATGAAATTTTCTACTTTTCTATTACCACGTGAACTATTCAATAAAAGAGGGAAATCAATCAGAATAAAAATTGGCAACTACATTCTTCCTCAGGCATTTTCATCAAAGTATCAGAGGACATCACATTTAATAAAATCATTGAGAAAGCACGTATATCTGATAGGGAAAAATAAGAAGGGTGTTTTTGCTACAGAAAAAAATGTTATACATCCAATGTCAAGAAAACAGATTAAAGCACAATTGATGAAATCAACTAATCTGGGAACAACTT
>DATHSU010000223.1:0-4993 GCA_035463895.1 Ignavibacteriaceae bacterium
CAGAAGCTCTTATGTAAAGCCAATTATAATACAGTTCATTTAATGAAAGGTTAAGAGCTGACGGAATATTTATCAGCAGTATTTTACTGTTAAAATTATAACTGATCTTATTTGCAAATAAATCATAATTAGATTCAACCGATATTGGTTTTCCAAGAAAGAACTTATTATTTTGCTTCGGCCTGGAATGTTTCAGGATCCAATCATATTTTGAACGAATGAATGAAGAGTGATCAAAAGCCCTTAAGCGATACGGTAATACCAACTGTAATTCACCCTGCTGATTAATCTGAAGCTGGACATTTTTTGCACGTTTGCTTATTCTTAGCTTATAGGCCAACTCTACTTTACCATAACTAAATACTTGTTCAGACACAGAATAGTAATTCTTCAACTTCTATTTTAATTTTTTGAAAGTTGTACTGTCTTTAGAATCTTCCAGAACAACACCAAGAGTTTTCAAGTCGTCTCTTATTTTATCAGCCAATGAAAAGTTTTTCTGTTTTTTTGCATCTGTCCGTATGGAAATTAATAGCTCAATTAGTTCTTTCTCAACAGAGGAAGATATTTGTTCGGTATCGAATGAAAGAATACCTAATACTTCTTCTGCTGTTAAGCTTAAAAACTCCTTAACAGCTAAGAAAAATGAGCTGTCTATATTTTTATTTTCTGCTAGAATTCGATTAACATCTCTTGCAAAATCAAATATAACTGCAACCGCCTGAGATGTATTAAAGTCGTCATCCATAGCTTTTTCAAAGTTTTGAATGTATGGTTCAATATTAAAATCCGGATTTGTTCCCTGTTTAGGATTTTCCAGTTCGTTGATAATTTTGAATACGAGATTGTTAATCTTTTCTAATCCTTTTTCTGCAGCAGTAAGAAGATCATCATTAAAATTTAATGGGCCACGGTAATACGCCTGAGCAAAGAACATTCTTATAACTTCCGCTGAATATCTGTTCAGAACTTCCCTTGCTGTAAAGAAATTACCAAGCGACTTTGACATCTTTTCATCGTTAATATTCAAAAATCCGAAGTGGACCCAGTATTTAACAAACGGTTTTGAATTAGCACCTTCACTTTGGGCAATTTCGTTTTCATGGTGCGGAAAGATCAGGTCATTACCGCCAGCATGAATATCAAAAGTGTCACCAAAATGTTTACAGCTCATAGCGGAGCATTCTATGTGCCAGCCGGGACGACCTCCACCCCAAGGGCTTTCCCAGAAAGGCTCTCCTTCTTTTGCCTTTTTCCATAATGAAAAATCAAGCGGATTTTCTTTTTCTTCATTTACTTCAATTCGTGCACCGGATTCAAGTTCATCCAGATTTTTTCCACTTAGTTTTCCGTATTGTTCATATTTTCTTACATTAAAAAAAACATTTCCATTTTTATTATACGCTAAACCCTTATCTTCAAGAGTTCTGATCATCTTAATTATATCATCAATATGCTCTGTGGCTTTAGGATAAATATCTGCACGTTTGATTTTTAATTTTCCAACGTCCTCCATAAATGCGTTAATGTACTTCTGAGTTATTGCAATTGTATCAATTTTCTCTTCAATTGATTTTTTTATGTTCTTATCATCTATATCGGTAAGATTCATAGCAAATGTTACATTAAAACCTTTATAAATAAGATATCTTCTTAAAATATCTGCCATTATAAAAGATCTTGCATTTCCGATATGAAAGTAGTCGTAAACCGTAGGACCGCACATATACATTTTTACATTCGGCGGATCTAGTGGAATAAATTCTTCTTTTTTCTTAGTTAACGTATTATATATATGAAGCATTAGGTTCTCCGGTAATCAGGTAAATCATTTTGATATACAAATATAAAAATAAATAAACTACTGATTATGTTTTACGCAGTTTGGTTAAAAGTTCTTTCATATCTGATGGCAATTCAGATTCAAACCGGACATATTTCTTTGAATGCGGATGGATAAAACCAATAGTTTTTGCATGTAATGCTTGGCGGGGCATTAGTTCCAGCAGATTTTGAAATCTGCTTTTCATTCTCGGAAGATCACTTCCGAAAAGAATTTTATTACCGCCATAAGTACTATCTCCAAAGATGGGTTTATTTAAACTAGCGAGATGAACTCTGATCTGGTGTGTTCTTCCGGTCTTTAAATTAAGTTTAATATAGGATGTAAACTCAAATTGTTCTAACACTTTATATAAAGTTATTGCCTCTTTACCTTCTTTTTCACTAACAGTAAACTTTTTACGATCAGATTTACTCCTTGCAATTTTCTTATTAATCACACCTTCGGGTATATCAAATTTTCCCCAGCATACGGCATGATATTCTCTTTCAATTGTATGCTTTGAAAACTGTTCAGCAAGTCTTGAGTGTGTCCAGTCATCTTTAGCAACTACTAAAAGACCGCTGGTATCTTTATCTATTCTGTGTACAATACCCGGTCTACCAGGCTCATTTAATTCTGAAAGTTTTTTGGTATGATGAAGTAATGCATTAACAAGCGTACCAGTATAATTTGCATATGCGGGATGAGCAACCATTCCCGCGGGTTTGTTCACAATAATCAGATAATCATCTTCATAAACAATATCAAGCGGAATTTCTTCCGGTTCGGTATCCTCCGGTTTAGGTAAAATTTGATGGGAGGCTTCAATGATATCGAATGGTTTTACAATGTAGTTTGATTTTACATTTTGCCCATTTACAAATACCATACGATCTGATATTAGTTTTTGAACTTTAGAACGCGTGGCATTTTCAATTTGATGAGTAAGGAATGTATCTATTCTTTCCTTCTTTTTGCCTACAGGAACTTCAATCCTGTATATCTTTTCCGTTATTAGTTTTGCCATCAGGTAAACTATCTGGTGTATCAGCAGCTAAATCATCAGCAAAATTATTAATTGTGTTTACAGAATTGGCAGATGTTTTAGTGCCGGTTAAATTTTCTGGAACAACTTTGGATTCTGCTGATAATTCATCTTCTTCGCGCTGATGTTTTCGATAGAACAGAATTAAAATAAGAACCCCTGAGGTAACTGCTGCATCTGCAATATTAAAAATCGGCCAGCGATTAAAACTCTTTCCAAAAAGAGTAAAATCAAAAATGTCGACGTCAAGAAAGTCCACCACTCTGCCGTAAAATAAAGGAGCGTAATCAAAAATGATCCCGTAAAACATCCTGTCTATAAGGTTTCCCAATGCACCGCCCAGAATAAGTGCAATTGCTATGCGCAGACTTAAACTTTTTTCTTTTATAACATAAATATAAATGATTAAGCCGATGCTGGCTAAAAGTGAAAATAGTGTAACCCAGAATTTGAAAGCACTTCCTGGATCGTAGCCAAATGCCATACCGGGATTTTCAATAAAGGTAATCCTGAAAAAATCGCCAATAACAGGTATAGTCTGTCCTATATACATACCATCGTAATTAAAATTCAGAAACGGAATCGAAAAGCCTTTAACAATTAATTTCGTAACCTGATCAAAAATTACAATGATGAACGAGAGATATAATACTTTCAAATAAGTCCTTAAATTATCTTTTTTCCTGTTTCTGCTTCATTGGTAAACACAATTGGCTATGAGGCACTGCTTCTAACCTTGCTTTTGGTACCAATGGACAAGTGTCACAAAGGTGCTGGGGTTCTTCGATGCATTCAACACAAATTCCGTAAGTACCATTATCAATTCTCTTTAAAGCATCCTCAAGATATCCAAGGAATTTATTTTCTCTTTGAGCATAAAGAAAAGTTTTTTCTCTTTCCATTGCATCTGTTCCCTGCTCAGCCATATGAAGAGAATAAGGAGAATTTTCATTTATATATTCACCTGTTGTCGGATCTAGCATTTGGTCTCTTAAGTTCTGAAGCTGCTCAATAATTTCATCTCGTTTTTCAAGAATAATAGCTCTGAAATGTTCCAGATCTTTTTCTCCATAACCCTTAATTTTCTTTAAAGCTTCAGCTCTTGACTCTGCGGTGCTGATAAATTGAGATTCGTCAACTTTCTTTTTCTTTCTCACAGCTTTACGGGGGACTTCTCTAACAATTTTTTGTTTTGTTTCCGGTTTTTTTGTAACAGTAGTTTTCCTTGTTTTTACTGCACTTTTCCTTCTAACAGGTTTATTTGTTGTTTTCTTTTTACTTGCAACTTTTGTTTTTACCTGTTTTTTAGGATCAGATTTTTTCGGTGTAGATTTTTTAGTAGCTGTTTTCTTTACCGGTTTGGTTTTAGCTGTTGCTCTCTTTTTTGTCGTTTTCGTTGCTTTGGCAGCCTTTGTTTTGGGTGCTTTCTTTTTCGAATTTTTTTTAGCTGCTGTTTTTTTTACAACTTTTTTTGCCATAACGGACCTCCTTCTAGGAATTAACCTTTTCTATTTGAATTGAGCAATCATATTCACCGATTTTCCAATCCTGCTTATATCCGCCGTTCATTTGGTCATCGATGCTGACTATTTCTGCTAAGGTTTCATTTGCTATGTATTGATTAAAATTATTTATCGCATTAATTAAAGTATTATTACCTTTAAAAACTATTTTTATTTTATCTGTTACTTCAAAACCGGCATCTTTTCTCATATTCTGAATTCTGTTAACAAACTCTCTTGCCAGACCTTCTGAAATTAAATATTCAGCAAGTTCTTTATAAATTGCAACAGTTACTCCGCTTTCCGTTTCAACAACCCAACCGGTAATTTCAGTGCTTATGATTTCAACAGCCTCTTTTGCAACAATTATTTCTTCGCCTTCAATAATCAAATTAATCCGTTGGTCTGATTCAATCAACCTAATTTGATTTTTATTGAAATTTTTAATTGCTTCAGCAACGGCTTTGGCTTTTTTACCGAATTTCGGACCTATTGATTTAAAATTTGCTTTAGAGGATTTATTTACAAAATCAGCGTCATCACTAAGTACTACTAACTCTTTAATATTTACTTCCTCAAGCACTACATCTTTCATTTTGAGAAGAGATTCCTGTTTAGATT
>DATHSU010000224.1:0-4569 GCA_035463895.1 Ignavibacteriaceae bacterium
ATTATTCTCATCAACGAAGATTATTCCTACATCTAGGCTGTCCATTATTGCAACGAGCGATCTTTTATCACAGATAGGTGAGTCAGGCATTATTTATATTTCCTCTATTAACTATTAGTAAAGTCGAAATTTTATATGTTCAAATATAATAGATTAAGAATATTTAAACTGTAAGATTTTTACGATGTATACTAATTTTTAATGCGATTTATGTATATTTTATAATACTTCTTGGGCAAGCGTTTCGTAGATTCTAAAAAAAAATTCTGCTCTCAATTTTTATTCAGCAATGAAATATTTATTTATTCCACTATTAAAACTTTGATAAAACTTCAACGTAATTCTCCAACTTAACCACCCGGATAACACACCAGCAATAATGCTAATGAGCCCCCAAAATAAAATGATAACAGTAATATTTTCGGTAAGTCCTGCACCAAAAATGCTTGTGAACATGTCCCTGTAAAGATAAGTAATATAACTTCCGGGCAGGGAGCCATGAAATATTAAACCGTGTATAAATGAATATAAAAATATTAAAGCACCTATTGCCATCGATGTTATGTTGTTGTTTTTTAAGGAAAGAGAAATAAACTCGGCAATAAGTGCTTCAGAAAAAATTGCAATCAATATATTTGTTGAAAATCCTTTTGAAGAAAGAATTAAAATTAAAGCAATTAATGCAACAAACAATAATGAGAATTTGTAATTAACAATCTGCTTGGAAAATATTAAAACCAAAACTGCAATGAATGAAAATATTAAACCCTTTGTATAAATATTATTAGGGGCTAAGAATGAGTCCGCAAAAATTTCAAGTACTCCCCATAGGATTCCGAGTATGAAAGTGTTAATAATATGTGAGTGCAAATTATTATAGTTTAACTTTTTCATTTTTCAACCTGTTATAAAATAAAAAACTGACTCGCAGTAAAATTGCGAGTCAGTATAAAAAAGTAATTACCAGATCCAGAATGGTTTTCCCGGTAACTTTAATTCAACAGCCTGTTTATTCATTGCTTTAGTATCAATAACATCTCTGTCTGTGTAAATTTTATATACTGAATCCGCGTTATATTTTGTTCCAAGGTAATGATCTTTATTTTCACAACGCTTAGACCAAAGCCGCCATTGATCTTCGGACAATAGACCATTTTCATACACCGTTCTTACATTTGCTTCGATTCTTTCCCAATAATCCGGATAAGCATTATAGACATAAGGCAAGGTATTAGATAAGACATTTATCCCAAATGCATTCCCGGGTATATCATACAAAGCATAAGGAGCAAATTTTATCGGATCGTTTGATTGTACCCATTTTATTGCTTCCGTATCACCTTGTTCAGCAGCAAACTTTAGCATATTAACCATATCATCCTGAAGCTCCCATATACCATGCCACTGAGTATAATCAGCACCCATCATTATAGCACCATGTCTGAATCTTCTGCCCTGATGATGCCATGCATGATACATTAAATATTCGGGCTCTTCATCCCATCCGTTAAGTAATGGATCAGAATAGAACTTACCATCTTTCTCAAGTCTGCTTATTGTACCATTTTCGGTAAGCTTTTTATTATAGCCAACCATTAATCTTCTCATTTCGTTGTATTGAAAATTAACCAGATCAGCTGTTAATAAGTAAGTACCAATAAAATCAGGTGAGTGACAGCTTTTGCAAATTGATTCCATCCGAGATCTTTTCATTTCCCAGTTACCTAAAGTTTCATCTAACCAAACCGTTCTAAAACTCCATGCAGACTGAGATTCCCATGCAAGTCTTGCACTAACATTATGAGTCATCGGCTGTGTCTCGTTGCCATCCATATGACAGGTTGAACAGACTGGAATATCAATCGGAATTGCTTTACCATCTTTTGAGGAATAATTCATATCAAGATTCTTTTCCTGTGCACGGAAGATGTTTCCATGTTTGGATTCAAGATATATTTCAATGTGTGGATGATCGGGCCCAATATGACATTCGCCGCAAGTTTCGGGTTGTCTTGCTACTGCTTTACTGAAAGTATGTTTCGGATGACAAGCATCGCATTCACCGATACTACCATCGGGCCAGAGATTGCCTATATTGTGACACTGTTCGCAGCCGTGTCTTGTAGAGATTGGATTTTCAAAAATTGATCTGTCAGTATTTTTTATAAGCCAGAATTGATGAGCGTGTTTACTATCCGCAAATTCATTCACTTGCTGTTCATGACATTGTGCACAATCCTTAGGGGTAGGGTGCTTTGCAACCAGAAAATCGCTTTCCGGGCAATAGAAAGCATCAAAGTCACCCTCTTCCGCAGTATGACAATCAGTACAGGAAATATTTTGCTGTGCATGCAGACTTTGCTTCCAGTGATCGATGGCTTTCACTGCAATACCTTTTTGAGTATGACAGTTAACACAAGACTTATTTATCCCGCTGATATCAACTACCAGATCAGGTTCGTGTGTTTGTTTCATCTCAACTGCAGCAACGATTATTAGTACTATTAACAAAAGTATACTGAAGATTCCTACAAGTAATTTTTGTGTGGATAATGAGTTGTTATTCTCAGACATTTAATTCTCCGTAATTAATTTCAGCTTTAATAAACTATAATTTCATAAACAGTAAAGAAAAGGAACAGCACTATAGTTAGTGAACCAACCATATAATGTGCTCGAAGTTTTGGCCATTTTTTCCTGAGTATATCATCAATAAACGGCCAGAAGGTTGCAGCAATAACCAGTGCTATCATTAAGTAAATACCGACTTTCAGCGGAATAAACTTTAATAATGAGTAAACAGCAAAGAAATACCACTCCGGTTTGATATGTGCTGGTGTTACCTTTGGGTCTGCCGGTTCACCAAGGCCGGGCGGCAGTATAACAGTTAAAGCACTAATAAATGCTAATAAAAACAAGGCAACTATTATTGTATGATAAAAATGTTCAGGATAGAAAGCATAGGTCTCTTCATTTTCATTTCCTTCAACTTTTGATACACCATGCATCCTTACAAAAACAATATGTACAACTATCAGGATGAAGAGTACTGTTGGTAAAAAGCCGATATGAAGATTGAAAAAACGAGTTAGGGTGTTACTCGATACTTCTTCACCGCCTCTTAATAATCCCAGGACAGTATTTCCGACAAGGGGTATTTCTTTAATCATATTTGTACCGACTGTAGTTGCCCAAAACGATAGTTGATTATAAACCATAGAATAGCCGGTAAAACAAAGAGTAAGAGTTACGCCGAGCATTAGTATTCCTATAATCCAGTTTAATTCTCTCGGTTTTCTGTATCCTCTTGTAAAAAATACTCTTACCATATGAAGAATGATTGCAATTACCATCAAATTTGAAGCCCATCTGTGTATTCCCCTAATCCAGTATCCCATACTGACTTCTTCGGTAATGTATCTTACACTTTCGTATGCTTTATCCGGCGAAGGGATGTAATAGAACGTTAGAAGAATTCCTGTTACAACCATAAACGCAAAAAGAATTAATGGTGTTGCACCAAGTGCATAATACCAGTTCTTCATATGTTTAGGTATGGGTTCCCTTAGGAAAATTTCTGACATTACTTTAGAAGTATTTTCCTGGTTGAATGGTACCCGTTCCATAAACCACTTTTTTATCTTTGCACTCATACAGTCCTCCTAGATTTCTCCTCAATCCACATATAAACCAGATTCTTATCAACTTCAACTTTGAATTCATCTAAAGGACGCGGCGGCGGACCTTCAACAACATTTCCTTGTAAATCAAAAATTCCTTTGTGGCAGGGACAATAAAATCTGTTTCTGTGTGCTTCCCAATTTACTTTGCAGCCAAGGTGTGTACAGACAGATGAAAAAACTTTATAACCATCTTCATTTCGTATCAGATATAAGGTGCTTTCTCCTACCTGAACCTCTTTTGCTTCACCTAATTTTATTTGATCTATTCGTCCTATCAGAAGTTTTTTCATCGGTGGGGATTCCATTGAAGGGAATATATAGTCTAGTCCGTGTCTTAACAACAGCGCTGAACTCGCGAATAATCCTCCACCCATTAATAATTTACTTATGAAATGACGGCGGGATTTGCTTTGAGGATTATCATCTTCACTCATAATTAACTCCTTCTACATTTTAATTCTTGACAAATAGCCAACAATAATGCCATCAGAAAGAATTTAAATAATGATGAATACTTTGTCTGAGAGTCTTATGGGCTGAATGAAATCCGTCAACTTACGGTTTTTCGTCACCAGAGGAATTAATACTCGTGAGGATTATCAATCGAATTGTGAGACCAATATTACAAAAAATCCCCGATCCAGAGCTTCGCTGCTTAAAGGATCGGGGAATATTGAATCTTATCATTTGAATCCGGATAAGAATTCTAAATGTATATTATTTTCTTTCCTTATACTCAAACAAAAATCCCTGACGTTCCTTAGCTTCTTTATCCCATTCGACAACAGTAGTTTTTAAAAACTCCTCTTTAGCAGCTTTCATTTTTTCAGGATTCAATCCTATATACCTTTGTGCTTTATCTTTTGTTGATATATCCGGAAGTTCA
>DATHSU010000225.1:0-3569 GCA_035463895.1 Ignavibacteriaceae bacterium
ATTCCACTTGCCAACCTGCTTGCGTTAAATTCAACTTCATACCTTCCGGCCGCTTTGTATTCATTAACAAGAGTTGCAATTTCATTTCCCAAAACATCAAATACTTTAATTGTTTGATGATTGCCTACTGGGGATTGCCAACTGATTTTAGTACTTGGGTTGAAGGGGTTTGGGAAATTTTGAAGTAATGCATATTCTGTCGGCAATTTTTCTTCGCCATCAATACCAGTTACTGTCACCTGCATTGAGTCTGTCCAGTAATGCCAGCCATCGCTCAACACTTCAACTTTGAAATTAAAGTAACCTGGGAATAGTGAATCTATTGCTCTTACCATAAAAACAATCTGGTTACTTACAGTTGCTCCGGGTGCAATACTGTCCAGGCTTAAATGGGTTGTTGGCGATATACCTTGCAACCAGGGATCATCACACTTTAGTCTTACAGCCGCATTTGGTATGGTTACTGTATTTGATAAATTCTTCAAGAAAGTTTTTATCCTGTAATAAATTGATTGTTTTGTATAGGTTATGCTATCCAGCACTACCGGACCTGCTGTTGTGAATCTTGTTGCATTAGGTACTATGAACTGATCTTGTGCCGTTTCATCAAATACTGTTACCGAAACTTTATATATATCTTCTGCCGGAGGAAGCAGATATCCTGTTGTCCATTGTTCACCCGAAGTCTTTAATGTTTGTTTAACGAAGTTAACAGAATCAATTAATATTCCTTCCAGAGTACTCAAATAAGCTCTTGCTGCAAGCTGATGTGAGTTTGGGTTTTCAATTATGGTTGAAATCTTAACTGTGTCTTCACCAACAGGATAATAAATTTTATCTGCTTTTATATCTTTAGGATAAACCAGATTATCTATCCACTCAAGGGCTTTCTCTACTACTGCATCTTTTCCCTGTGCAACATCATCAGGATTATGCCATACAGGATAATCAATTGGAAACTCTCTTCTGTTCAAATAAACTCCAGGACTATGCGTATGAAACATATCACCTATTGAATAATTTATTGTCCAATCTCCAAAAGATTCTATAGCCCTATTATCACCCAGCGAAGAATTGGCGGATTTACCGAAGAATCGAACCATAGGATGATACATTAAACGATTTGCTGTAAGGTCTCCCATACTTACACAAGTTGGCCCCAAAAGCACTGCTATCGGGCGATCATATAACGTGGGAAGCCCGGTTACTTTAAATGTTGACCAATTACCAGCAGGACATAGATCAAAAGTAATTGCATTACATCTGTATGCATCTTCAATAGTTGAATAAGTATCATTAAACAAAATGTTAAATGCTTGATTAAAAAAAGCCCAGCCTCCAAAGTTTAAACGCATATCTATTATAATAGCATCTGTATTTTTCAACGAATCTACCGCCTGATAAAACTGTGCATCAGCTGTTGCCGTTGGGTATTCTTGTGCAAGGTAGATATAACCAATGTTAGTTCCTTCAAGTATCCCGTAAGTTGCGCATTGATCAGACAGTACATCCGGGAAAGGAATATTCGGAATTGGAAGTTGTTCATTATTAACCATCGGTGGTATATTAAGGTTTAATAAAGGCAGTACAGACAGGTGAACAGTATCACCAGTTGCATATTTGAGTATATCTATTGTATCGAATAAATGCCAGTTTATTCCTGCTCCGAAAAGATTTAAATAAGTATCTGCTGAGGCACAGCCTCCGGTTTTAGCAACCATTGGTAAACCAGCACCCAATAATTCTTTAAATATTATTTTCCAGGGAACGCCCTCATAACCCAATATAATATCTCCCGGTTCAATGTTTAATGGATGATCGGGTACAACTCTTAATACCAATGTTGTGCTGTCCGGCAATACAGTTGTAACTGCTCCGAAATGTTCAACAGTGTTATAGCTGCCGAGCAAAAGAACTGGTATTCCGGGATTCAGTGGTGTGTTAACAACAATATTATCCCACGCACCCGTATGTTTATCTTTTAGATCATATGCTAAATGACTAATGATGGAGGAAAAAGCTCCCCGACTTGTTGAATCGTTAATTTTATCCAGATAATAATTTTTAAGTGAATCCCAATTTAAGCTGAGTGATAAAAAACCATCGAATTCAGTCTGAATCTTATGAGCAAATGTGTTAAATATTAATAGTTTTTGAGAAATAGGTTCACCTGCTCCCCAGGTTGTATCAATTATATACTGCCAATCACTTTTAGATTTATATAAAGATTTTTCAGGTATTGCTTTGAAGTTTGCATCGTGATTTTTGGGAATAAAATAAATCGGTCTTTCAGGATTATATTTGTTGACCTTTTCCTCCTGAGAGAAGAGAATCAAATTATTACTCCATACGAGTAACAAGAAAATTAATAGGAATTTTTTCATCTCGAACCTCCGATAAATAATTTTTAATTATCAGGGTGTTCAGTCGCTTTAGTTACAGAATGACTCAGCACCCCAAAAGTTTTATTATTTTCATTTGTAGTTTCGCTTAATTTTATGTTTACATTATTTAATAACGGATCGGTCAGGAGACCGATCCCTACATTCTATTTGATAATTTCCATTTTCTTTTCACATTTGAAATCGCCGGCTTCGAGGCGGTAATAGTATATCTTGTCTTCTGGATTCCCGCCTTCGCGGGAATGACAGTCAGTGAATTCTGTTTCATAAGTTCCGGGCTCTTTTTCTTCATCAACAAGTTTTTCAATTTCTTTATGCTCTTCATCATATACTATCAGCTTTACTTTGGTTTTATATGCAATACAATATTTTATTGTTGTTCTGTCCTTAAAAGGATTTGGATAATTCTGACTTAACTGAAATGTAAATGGTGTTATATCATCCCAGACTACACTATTGTTTAACATTGTTTTCACCTTTCATAAAAATCCTTGTTTAACAATTGACTATCACCTTCAATTTGGTTGTAATCTCAGAACGAGACGATTTAAAGTAAAACATTTTCTATTTAGCCTGTACCATTGTATGAAATAAAAATCCATTTGTCTACCAATTTTGTCTTTATTTCTATCACTTTTGTATTCGACCCTTTGAAAACGAGCAATTTTTATTTTGTAGTTATTAAGTATTGCTGAGTATGTTTGGATCTTATTGTGAGAATTATCGGTTGGGAATTAATCATTCAGAACAGAGTTAAAACAGTTGTAAAAGTCAGCATAGGAGAGGATATTATAGACATACCACCGGATAAATTCAATGTAAAATATGAAAGATTATTAATACTTTTTTGAATTGAAATGACTATGAATCATCCAATTATAAAATCATAACATCATAACATATAACAACAGCTTTAAACTTTTTAATTTTTATTTTGCTGAAATTGTGATGGCGTTACCCCAAATTGTTTCTTAAAACATTCTGCAAAGTATGAAGGATTATTAAAACCAACTTCAATCGCTATCTCTGAAACATTACCAACTTTTCTTTCCAAAAGTTTTAAAGCTTTATTTAACCTGATTCTTCTTATTAGTTCAACAGGCGGGTCGCCAAAAAGGGCTTCTGTCTTTTTTACCAATAATGATCTGCTCATTCCTAAGTTTTCAG
>DATHSU010000226.1:0-5340 GCA_035463895.1 Ignavibacteriaceae bacterium
CCACTACATTGTATGAAGGCATCAATCCTGTTTCACCACTGGCAGAAGCTTCCGTTGTATTTAATTCATCGGTAAATTGTTCTCCGATAAAGGTTCCTGACAGCTGCAACCCGAAACCAAACGGAGTGGAGAAATCCAATGATGCAGAGATAAATTGTTCAGGTGAATATGGAAGTTTATTTCCTTTGATATTTACCCGCTCTGAATTAACGGTAATAAACCTGTCTTCATTATATTCGGAACTGGCAAATGTTGCACTTGTGCTCAGCATAATACCATATGATGAACCAAGTAAACTGCCAAGATCAAATCTTATTCCCGCCTCAACGCCCTGATGCAGAGTACTTCCACCGTTAACTAAACCTGTTCCGGCTCCGCCTGAAGATTCTGATACAGGAATAACCTGATTGGAAAAATCGAGCATATAGCCGGTTAACTCAACAGCAAGATAGCTGAGTAAAGAAGCTCTCAGCCCGATTTCGTAATTCCAGCTGAGTTCAGCATCCAGTTGTAAGGCTTCACCGCCGCTTGAAATAGCATCTTTAACGCGGGGAGGTGCAAACCCTCTGTGAACTCCGGTAAAAACTGAAAACCGGTTATCAAAATTGTAGTTCAAACCAGCTCCGGGTACAGCAGAAAAAAGATCATCATTTGCAGTTAAACTCGTATCGGAAAACTCTCTTCTGAAAATATCCCTGCTAAAATTAAATTGTTCCAAACGAAAACCGGGAACAACAGTAAATTTTTCTGTGATGAATATTCGGTTTTGTATAAAAAAACTGGATGCATAACCCGTTCTTATTTCATCTTCACGAAGATCACCGGATTTTGCATCTGCAGTTCTTCCATCTATCCTTTGTTCAAATGCTCTTTCATATAAAAAGCGGAAACCTGTTTCCAGTTCATTATTTAATGAACCGAGATTATATGATGTTATAAATCTTGGTTCAATGCCGGCTACTTCAAATTGTCTGTTCCGGTTACCGGTTGAATTTCTCATATAAATTGCACCATTGGTTATGGTAGTATCGCCAAAGATGATGCCTGTCATTCCTGATGAAGTTGTCCTGCTGAAATTCTGCCTGAGCCAGTTTCTGGTGGTTGTATAACCAAAAGCCGTTGTTCTTATATATGAATTATCAGAAATAAAATAATCGTAAGTGAAGCTTGCTGAGTATCGTCTTATATCAAGCTCATCGTTTGGAGCAACTTCAGTATAATATTCTCCCCTATCATACATTGTTTGTGTAATACCAATATATGTGGAATTAGAAACTTCATCATAGGCAGCTAATTTAAATCCGAGTCGGGAGTTATCGGTTAAATTAAAACGAACTTTAGCTGTCAGATCGTTAACAGTAAATCTTGTAATGCCCAGTTTGTCAGCTCTTTTATGAAGCAGAGCAACCTGAACTCCTACATTATCGAAAGTGGTTCCATAACTTAATTGTCCTGATGCAAAACCTCCAGTACCGCCTCTTAAACTGATTCCGGCAGTTGAAACCAATGGGGGATCCGCTGTTACATAGTTTATTACTCCGCCAATTGTTTGAGGACCAAACAGAATTGATCCGCTGCCTTTAAGTATTTCTACACTTTTCATTCTATCAATAGCAGGAGTATAATACATTTCCGGTTCACCATACGGAGCTAGAGCAATAGGAACTCCATCTTCCATCATTAAAATTGTACGGCTTCTATCGGGATCAAGTCCGCGGATTCCAATATTAGCACGTAAACCAATTCCTTCTTCATCAACAACATGAACTCCCGTAACCAGACGAAACATTTCATTACCAGCTAAAGGCTGAGTATTCTTTAAGCTTGTACTTGCAATAATATCAGCTGAGCCGGGAATACGCATTAATAAAGATGGTTTTCTACCAATTACATCTATTTGAGGGAAATCGTACATTTTAATGGTTGTATCGTTAATGGCAGTTCTAGTGGTGTTATCTGCTTGTTGGTTATCCTGTTCGGAGTTTGGTTGAGTGAAAGATAGTCCTGCTACTATAAAAGAAAGTAAAGATCCCCTGATGATCATTTTGTAAATACTATTCATGCTAACTCCGTAATTTTATATTATAATTGATCTACAACATCCCCTGTCTAAAAAAATCATAATTTAATTTAGACTAAATCTAAATAGGAATAAGGATTTAAGCAAGAACAATTTTGTAGTATTTTTTATTATAAGAGATTATTTGTTTTGGATCAGGTTGAGGATTATTCCCTCACGTAGAGCGAACTCTGAAATTGTAATTTCGTTAATATTAAAATTCTTCATTATTCGCCTTAGAATCAGCAGTCCGGCAGGAATTATGTCAGCTCTCTTTACTTCCATTCCCTGAATTGCAATTCTGTCAGCAGGTGTTTTAGCTGCTAGTACATCCGAAAGAACAGAGCGAAATTGTGAGTAAGTAAAACTCAAACCATTAGATGATTTAATTTTTTTACCACTAAGTGCTGAATGCACTAGTGAAGCAGCAGCGTTAATTGTTCCGGATGTTCCTACAGCAATATCAAAAGTCTGTGAATAATCCAGGTTCTTATTTTCCAGAAGAGCGTTTTTAATAAAATACTTACAATCTTTTACTGCCCTGCTCTTTAATTTATAATCAGGAAAAAACATTTTGCTGAGTCTTACTGCCCCGATTTTAATACTTTCAGTAAAAATTACATTTCCTTTATCAGCCAAGAGCAGTTCAGTACTGCCTCCACCGATATCAATACACAATACTTTTTTATCATTAACAGGTAACGCTTTTCGTATTCCAAGATAAATTAACTCCGCCTCCTTTCTGCCATCTACTATATTTACTTCTATACCTGTTTTATCAAAAACTCTTTCAATGAATTCATTTTTATTTTGTGCTTCCCTAACCGCACTTGTTGCAGCGGCTATTAATTCAGCGCCATAATAATTTGCCAGAGATTTAAAGCCATAAAGCAGATCAATAGCTTTTTCAGTTTCTCCATCTGAAATTATACTCAGGTCTTCTCCTTTATGTGAACCAAGCCGGATAACCTCCCGTTGTTTATCCAGCACTACAAAGCTTCCATCTTCATTAACCTCAACTATTAGAAGATGAAAGGAATTTGTTCCCATATCTACTGCGGCAATTCTTCTCATAATGCTTAAATGTTATTTTATTTGCTGAGAATCTTAATACAAAGCTGATATACACTTTCAACCTCTACATCATCTATGAGTTCAGATTCACGAAGGAAAAATTTATTTGGACCGATAGGTGCCCAATTAAACGGATTGGTAGGACCAAAAATTGAAATTTGAGGAGTTTCTGTAGTGCCCGCTACATGCATTATTCCGGTATCATTAGAAATAAACAACTCGGAGAGGGAAATTAATGCAGCAATCTGCGGAATGGTTTTGTTCAGAAAAGTTCTAATCGGTAAGCGCGAGTTTTTTATTACATAATCTATTTCATCTCTGTCAGCATCGCTTCCGGTTAAGTAAAACACGCAATCATATTTACTGTTTAACTTTTTAATCAAATCAACATATTTATTAAGTGACCAGCGGTTAGGAGGTTTTCCTGCACCAACGTGAAATCCAATTAATAACTGGCTCTTCTTTTTATTTGTTTTTTTTACAAAAGTATGTGCAAATCTTAAATCATCATAGTCAAAAGTAATTTCAGAGCGATAATTGTTAGTATCTAAACCAAAAGGTCTGATAATATCAAGACTTCTTTCAGACACATTGGAATCAGGATGATGTCTCCAATCTAAATTTATTCTTTTATCAAAAAGGTAGGCGCTTTCATTAAGCTGCCCGTCAAGTGATTCTGCTCCTATTCTTATTTTCGCTTTGCTGAATCTGGCAATGAGGTTGCTTGTAAAGGAGATTGAAACAACCACCGGAACGATGGCCACATCATAGCCCTGACGAAGAATTTTTCTTAGTGAAAAAAAATAGGATGGTTTAAAGAGCAGGTTCTTATCAAATATGAAATAGCGGTCAATAAATTTGTTTTTTTCAATTGCGTAATAGTTATCAGGACTTACGATAAGTGTTATTTTACAATCAGGATATTTTTCTTTAAAAGCTCTGAAAAGGGAAACTCCGGATAATAGATCTCCCAATTGATTGTGCTGTCTAACTATCAGAACGTTTTTAACTTCACCTAACTCCTTATTTTCACTTTTTCTGACTGATAAAAGTTTTTCAAAAAATTTCGTAACTAACCTTGAGGTAAATGATTTTTCAGACATCAACTATTCTTTTCTTTTTCCTCAACATCTGAAATTTCAGTGTATTTGGCTTCCTCAATATTATCGTATTTTTTATTTTGGCGATTAAATGGTGATTTGTTCTCAGTATTATTGGTCCTACCGAATAGGCCAATAAGAAACCGTTTAATTATTCGGTAAAGAAAAATGAATACAACTATAAGAAGCAGAATTCTTAAGAATTGACTCATTCTATGCTCTTTGGCTCGGGGTTAAAGTATTCAATAAATGCACGGTCTTCACGGAATATTTGCCTGAATAATTCATCAAAATCTTCTTCATTATTAACAAAATCAATTTCCGTGGAGTTAACTATAAGCAAAGGTGAAGAACTATATCGGAAAAAGAAATGTGTGTAAGCCTCGCTCAATTCTTCAATGTAGCTGCGTGTAAGATTGCGTTCAATTTTTCTGCTTCGTTTTTTTATGTTATACATCAGCCTGTCTATACTGGACTGAAGAAATACAACTAGGTCCGGTTTACGTAAATTCCTTTGAAGCAGAGGAAATATTGATTCATATAATTTTAACTCTTCGCCGGAAAGATTAAGGTAGGCAAATATCCTGTCTTTATCAAAAATGTAATCACCAACAATATACTGTGTGAAAAGATCTTCCTGGTTTAATTCCTCTTGCTGTTTGAACCTGTTTATAAGAAAAAACATCTGAGTCTGGAAGGCATATCTTCTTCTATCGGTATAAAACTTTTCCAGGAAAGGATTTGTTTCGAATTGTTCAAGAATAAGTTTTGAATCAAGACGGGCTTTCATTTTTTTTGCCAGCGCCGTTTTACCTGATCCTATAACTCCTTCTATTGCTATGTATCTTACATCGTTATTATTCAATGTTTTGCTTCCGGTATGAATAATTTTTCAGATAATATTTTAATTATAAATTTATCTTCAAGTTTCTTAAGGATAAAACATAATTTTTCATTTGTTTCGGGATGAATTGATTCGGGATCCAGTTCACACAAAGGCTGAAGGACAAAATCCCTATAAATAATACCTTTATGCGGCAAACTAATAAAATCATTCGAAAAAATTAAGTCATTATACAACAAAAGATCAATATCTATTTCACGAGG
>DATHSU010000227.1:0-15931 GCA_035463895.1 Ignavibacteriaceae bacterium
AATAAATTATAATAATCATTTATAGTTTCTGTTGTTTTGTTAGAAACAAAAATTATTTTCCGACCGGATTCCTTAATAAGATTTATTGTCTTATCAGCATTCTTAATTAAATGCTCACCGCGGTATATTGTACCATCGAGATCAAAAATGAATGAATTGTAGTTTTCGTAAATCATTTTCAGAAAAATTAATTTTTAATATCCCTTAATTTATAAATGCCAAATGATTGAGGCTGAATTGTGATGTTCAATACTGAGGCTTGTCCTTCAAAATTTTCAACTGTCCCTGATTGATCAGTGAGCAGATTGATAAACATAAATCTTTCAATTCCTGAAAGCAAAGAAATTTCAGATGTTTTTTTGCTAAGGTTAAATACAATAATTGATTTCTTTTCATTGTAAGTCCTTTCAAACGCAAATATTTTTTTCTTATCATCAGAAAAAAGAAATCTTGCGTTGCCTTTTTTCAATTCTATATTTGAATTTCTTATTTCAATTAACCTGGTATAGAAGGATAATAAATCCTCATTCGGTTCAACTTTGTATTTCCCAATTCCCTTTGCAAAGCCGGAGTTTTTATCAATCACTTCATCCTCATAATTCAAATCATCCCAGACCATTGGCTTACGGCAGTGCGGATCATCCGCGCCCCACATACCGGCTTCATCACCATAATAGATCATTGGTGCGCCAAGGTAAGTCAATTGAAATGCTGCAATAAGTTTTTGTAATTCATAATTGCTTACATCCGGTTTTGAAGGATCATAATCCGGGTTTCTTTCATCCGCATCACGGTCATAATTTCTGTCAGGATTTTTTATTAGAGAAGACAATCTTTCTGTATCATGACTAGTCATTAAATTCTGCAGTACAAATAGATTTTCCCGCGGATAAGCGTTTTCGACTTCCTCAAGTTTCTGAACAAACTCTGCAACTGAAATATTATTATTCTGATCAATAAATAATTCCTTAACGGCATAGGCAAAGTTATAATTCATCAAGGCATCAAACGGACCTGCTTCCGAAATAAAATCGGGAGAGAGTTCCCATAATTCACCAACAATCAGGGCTTCACTATTCAGAGTTTTAACAAGTTTACTCCAGTCTTTCCAGAAACCTAATGGAACATCCCTTGCCACATCCAATCGCCAGCCATCAATTCCATCCGAAGGATCACCATCTCTATCCGGATCCATCCATCTTGCAGTTGCGTGATAAATATATTGTTTAGGTCCTGTGTGCAGATCATTATCAGTCCGGTTGAATTCCGGCAGTGATCTGATATTCCACCAGCCTTTATATATAAATTCGTTTTTAGTAGTTGAGGGATCGTCGAAGGATTCTATCATATACCAGTCTTTATAAGCAGAGTTCTCACCTTTCTCAACAATATCCTTGAATGCCCAGAACTCAACTCCGGTATGATTAAATACGCCATCGATTATAATTTTCAATCCCCTGTTATGTACATCTTCAATAAGTTTTAGAAATAATTTATCTGCTGATGTCCAAACCCAGGTTTCGGGTTTATCAGGAATTTCTGATGCAATTAGTTTTCTGTCACCATCAGGATCAGGTCCGAAGTTAACATCGATATGATGAAATGTTGAACCGTCGTACTTGTGAAGTGAAGCTGCTTCAAAAACGGGATTAAGATAAATTGCACCGACTCCAAGTTCTTTCAGATAGTCGAGCTTATCAATTATTCCCTGAATATCTCCGCCGTATCTTCTCTGATAAAGATGATCACGGACATTACTGCCAAGCTGTTTTTCCCAATCAGATTGTGCAAACCAATTGCTTGTCCAGTTTGTTACTTTCCAGTTATTGATTATAGAATCTTCTCTTGCAAAGACTTTAAATGCTTCGGGGTCGTTTTTAACATCACCATTGCGGAATCTTTCCGGGAATATCTGGTACCATACGACTCCTTTAGCCCATTCAGGAACCAGGCTTTGCGGGAATGTAAAAGATGAAATAAAAAGTAGTAACGAAAGAATTAGTTTAATCATTTAGAATCCTAATTCTTTTTGCATGAGATATAATGTTTCGTGAATGGAATGAGGTTTAAAGCCAAGTACTGATTGTGCTTTAATAGTTAATAACCCTGATTTAAGAGGTCTGCGTGCAGCCTGATTGAGATCGCTTGTTTTAATAGGAACAATAAGTGACTCATTTAAATTAAAATATTCAGCAATGCGCAGGGTAAAATCATAACGCGAAAGAAACTCAGCACCTCCAATATTAAAAACACCAAATTTTCTGAATTCAATAGCCTGGTTTATCGCCTGCACAAGGTCATCAATAAATGTTGGATTATTAATCTGATCAGTTACAATTTTAATCTGTTTACCTTCTCTTAGCATATTTACAACCCACTTTACAAAATCCGGTCGGCTATTTTTTGCAATGCCGTAAAGAACATTTGTTCTGAGAACCGTATAATTTATTCCGCTTATCTTAAGTGCATTCTCGCTTGCAAGTTTTGTCCTGCCATAATATCCGATAGGATTTGGTTTAGCGGTTTCATTATAAGGTCCGTTCTTGCCATCAAAAATATAATCTGTGGAGATATGAACGAGATGTGCATCAATCACCCTTGCAGCCTCCGCAAGGTATTCAACTCCTTTAACATTTATCTTCCAGGCGAGTTCTCGTTCTGTCTCACTGAGATCAACATTTGTATAAGCTGCTGCATTTATAATAGAATCAGGACAAAAATCATAAACGGCTTTTTTAATTTTATCTTTATCCGAAAGGTCACAGGATAGATAATCAACTCCTTCAATAACGGACTTTTCCTCAACTGAAAGACACAATAATTCGTAAGTTTTTTTACCCCTATAAAACTCAACTGTCCTCTGCCCAAGCATTCCGTTCGAGCCGGTAACAAGTATTCTGTTTTTAACTAAATCACTCGATAACATTTTCTTTAAGCTTAATAAATTCAGATAAATTATTAATTGATGCAATAAATTCCGCTGATGTAGAAGCTGATTCTACAGCTTTAAATATATTTCCGCTTGAAATATACCCATAAAAGAAAGCTGCCCCAAAGACATCTCCGCAGCCTACTGTATTATTATAACTAACTTTTTTTGTCGCTCTGAAATATGATGCTACTTCTGATTTATTTTGATAATAAACTCTCACACCCGATTCACCTTTAGTCACTAACATAAATTTAATTCCGCATTCAAACATCTCTTTAATAATTTCATTTTCATTTTTTTGATCTGACAGTGTAAAGATTTCATGCTCATTACATTGTATTATATCAATATTTTCAGCCCACTTATTAAAATCTGGAATCAGACGAAAATCTCTTTGCATATTTTCATCAAGCCCGCGTGAAAGTGTATGTACATCAAAATAAATTATTGATTTTGTTGATTTTCTTATTTCTCTTAACTGAGTTAAATCAATATCAAAACCTGTAATCATATTTATCAGAATTCCGTCAAACTCTTTCAGCCTGGAATAATCAATACAAAGTTTGTTAGATAGATTTTTATAATGTTCTTTTCTTTCAAACTGATTGTCTACAATTAATTCAACCAGTGGAATTGAATTAACTTTTTCTATAAATGAGAGATCAAAATTCTCATAAACCTGCTCATATAAATTGTAATATTTATCATCTATCTGAGTGCAAAGAAAGATAGAATCGTTCTCTGTTGAAAGCTCCTTTATTGCCGAGGAAGTATAAAATATACCACCGGGCTGAATGCGCTTTTCATCATCTTTGCTGATTATATCTGCGACACTATGTCCAATTAGAAGAAGTTTCATAAAGTGAATTATTTACATGATTAAGATGTTTAAGATTTTGCAGTTAATCACACACATAAAAATTGAATACTATATTGCAAAAAAATCAATTATATTAGTTACACAATTCATCAGAAAATTAAAGAAAAACATATAAGCATGAAAATTGGAATAACCTGCTATCCTACCTACGGCGGAAGCGGAGTGATAGCAACCGAACTTGGTAAAGAGCTTGCATTAAGAGGACACGAAGTTCATTTCATAAGTTATGCATTACCGTTCAGATTAAGTCAGTATATAGAGAACATATTCTTTCACGAGGTTGAAACAAGCAGCTATCCGCTGTTTGAATTTCCATTGTACAGTCTGGCGTTAACGAGCAAAATGGTTGAGGTTGCCAGATACGAAAACTTAGATTTACTGCATGTACATTATGCTATACCGCATGCAACTTCGGCATTTCTTGCAATGGAAATTCTTAAAGAAGAAAAAGAACTTAAGATAGTAACAACTCTTCATGGAACGGATATAACTTTAGTAGGATTAGAACCTTCATTTCTCCCGTTAGTAAAATTCAGTATCGAGAAAAGTCATGGTGTAACCGCAGTATCAAGATTTCTAAAAGAAAAAACACTAACTAATTACTCAATTGAAAAAGATATCGAAGTCATTCCGAATTTTGTAGATACAAAATTGTTTTCTCCCGGTCCTGAAAATGAATTTGGCAGACGTATTGCACCGAACGGCGAAAAGGTGCTTGTTCATACTTCTAATTTCAGACCTGTAAAGCGGGTGTCAGATACAATCAGAATATTCGAAAAAATTCATAAGGAAATTCCAAGTAAGCTTTTACTTGTTGGAGATGGGCCCGACAGATCTGAATGTGAAAGATTATGCAGGGAGATCGGCATATGCGATAAAGTTAAATTTCTTGGAAAACAGGAAGCGTTAGTTGATATTCTGAATGCATCTGATCTGTTCTTAATCCCTTCTCAATCAGAAAGCTTCGGACTTGCGGCACTTGAAGCTATGGCCTGCGGTCTTCCAGTAATCTCATCAAGTGTGGGCGGATTACCCGAACTTGTTAAGCATAATGAGTGTGGATTTATTGCTGAAATAGGTGATATTGATCGTATGGCAAAATATGTTCTAGATCTGTTAACCAATGAAAAGAAGTATGAATTATTTTCTGCTAATGCCAGGAAACGTGCGGTTGAAAAGTTTGATACTTCAAAGGTAGTTCCGCATTATGAGAAGTTCTATCAGAGTATCTTATAATATTTTTGATATTTAAACATCACATTGCCGGAAAAAGATTTTATAAATAAATGGACAAACATTTTAAGTGCTGAAGGAATAAAAAAGTTTCCCTCAGGATTTACGGATCTTAAAGATTTTGTTCTGCTTGAATTTCCGCCACAGACATTAATGCTTGGTAAAGAATTTTTTGGTGCTTATGAAGTTCTTACAACTTCGGGTGAATCCGTTTACCAGGCTGCCGATCTCAATGAAGCAAAGTACGTTATTTATGCGGGAAGAAACCGTTCAGGTAAAATTCATTTGCCGGTATCGAAAGATGAGATCATATCTTTAACAAAGAGATATGAGGCTTATATAGATTCAATTTTATCCGGGATTGAAAAAGATTTTAAGAAGGAGTTTCCCAACAACAAAAACTTTCCGGTGGTCTCAAACGAAATATTTAAAGTCCTAAATCTCATCAGGTACTAATGCCAATAGAAGTTTCCACAAGCATATACGAATATCTGTCATCATTGTACGGCAAAGATGCTGCCGATCATTATTTAAAATTTATAACTGAAGAACCTACGCAATACATCCGCGTTAACAGTTTAAAAACCGATAAGGAATCGCTACTCATAATCCTTGAAGAAAAGTACAGCATTAAGTCTGTACCAATAGATGGATTTGATAACGCACTTAAAATTATCAAAGATGAAAACGAGGTTATCGGAAAAACATTAGAGCATTTACTTGGATTATACTATGTGCAGGGACTATCCTCAATGCTTCCTCCTATTGTTCTAGCTCCTTCATCAGATGATATTGTTTTGGATTTATGCTCTGCGCCGGGTTCCAAAACAACTCAAATGGCTGAAATGATGAACAATGACGGAACTCTTGTCGTTAATGAAATTGAAATTGACAGGATTAAATCACTTGTATTCAACCTTGATAGAATGAGTATCGTAAACACAGGAATAATTCATTCAAAAGGTGAAATACTAAGCAAGTACTACTATAACCATTTTGATAAGATACTTGTTGATGCTCCCTGCAGCGGACTTGGCATAATCCAGAAAAAAGAGGAAGTAAGCAGTTGGTGGAATATAAATCGTGTTGAACGATTGCAGGAACTTCAGATGCGACTTTTAATTTCTGCAATTAAAATGGTTAAAGTCGGCGGTGAGATAGTTTATTCAACCTGCACACTCTCTGTAGAAGAAAATGAAATGGTGATAGATAAAATTCTTACAAAGTATCCTGTTGAAATTGAAGAAATTAATCTGCCTGTTCCCACACATCCTGCATTTACGAGTTACAACGGTACAGAGTTTAATGAATCATTAAGGAAAGCTATCAGAATTCTTCCCTGGGAAATTAATTCAGATGGCTTTTTTCTTGTTAAGTTGAGAAAGACGGGAAATACCGAGCCTTCCGAACCGGGAATGATAAAGGAAGAATATATAAAATTATTAAAGCCATCGCATAAAGAAATTTCACCGCTGCTTGAATACATCAACGAGCATTTCGGAATACCGAAAGAAGTGCTTTATAATTACAAGTATATTCAAAAAGGCAGAGATATTTTCTTCATAACCAAAAATTGGATAGAAGAAGAAATGGTATTATTCCATCGCATGGGAATAAAGTTTGGTTCATTGGATAAAAAGAACAGAATTACATTTTACACAAGCGCTGCACAAGTATTAGAAAAACACATTACAAAATTTGTTTATGATATTAAGGATAAAGAAGAATTAAAAAATTATCTGACTGGTTGGAAAATTAAGAACGCGGATATTCCAACCGGACAATATGTTATTAGATACGAAGGAAGAGTGCTCGGTACTGCTATTGCAAATGAGGATGGAATTAAAAGCCGTTTCCCCAGAACGAAAAGAACGCAGAAGTTTGTATTAGGCCCCCTCTAAATCTCCCCCAAAGGGGAAGACTTAAGATTCTTTAAACATTTCCAATTCTATCTTGCCAGCAACATTTTCTTTGTATCTATCATGTCACCAGTTTGTAACTGATAGAAATAAACTCCGCTTGCTATCTCAAGTCTGGAGACCTCAGCTACGTTGAATTCAATCTCGTGACTTCCAGCTTGTTTGTAATCGTCAACTAATGTTGCAATCTCTTTACCAAGCACATCATAAACTCTTAGAGTTACATAACTATTAACAGATAACTGATAACGAATAACTGTTGAAGGATTAAATGGATTAGGATAATTCTGGTAAAGTTCAAATGCTAAAGGATGAAGCTGATCATCTTCTAATCCTGTTATATTTAACTTCGTTAGAGTTGCGATTCCTCCATCGGGAATTATTTTACTTAATACTACTTTGCCGGAGTCAGTTGTTATCGATGTTAGGGTATCAATCCGGTTCGACTGTGTGAACAAAACATAATTCCAGTCCTCCGGTATTGAAACATAAGCTGATAGAGGATAGTTATAAATTTCATCATCAAGCTCATCGGTGAGATTGATTTTAATTTCATCCGTTGTTGATGAAATAATCTGATACTGATAATTATCCCGCTGTTTCATATAGCGGACAATATTTGCTGTTGTTTCCACCCATATTTCTCTATTGTCGGATTTGGATTTTATCCATTCGCATAATAATGTAAACCATTCATTGGAAATAGGTTCATATAACCCCTGTGAAACTAATCCCGGCAATTCTGATTGCGGCACCATTTCGTGTATCATCATTATTGCCCACTGCTCATTCAGAATTGAATTATGTATCCAGCTCATCAAAGCATAAAGTTCATCTAGATCATCAGCAAGAGTATTACGTGGTAAATCAAAATGAACCACATAAGAATTAAGATCATAATAACTATCGAGCGAGTGAAAGTTTGGTTCAAGGCCTGCGCTTCTGGCTGCTTCATAAAATAAAGAAGTAAGTGAATCAATAAACTGATTTCTATCGGAGTATGGATAAGCTAAAGTAATACACTTTTGATCCGGAATTTTTTGTTCTATTGCTTTCTTCGACTGATATAATTCGTACAATGCAGTACCTTGTGTTACGGTGTCACCGACAGGTAATGAAGTAAGATAATAATGATTCATTGTATGCGAAGCTATCTCGTGACCCTGCTGTGCAAGCTGAATAAACATAGGCCAGGTACCATAACGCCAAATTCCCGGTAAAGTTTCAGTAAGAAATGGAGGCATCACATTGAATGTGGATTTAAACCCGAACTGATTCAGTATCGGTGCGGCATTAGAATAGTGTGAAAGAAAACCATCATCAAAAGAAAAAGTGAATGCCGACTGCTTATCTTCAGCCCATTTTGTTACCCGGATCTTTGTATCAAATCCCGTTTGCGGAAGTATTGAAACTACACAGATTAACATAATCTGTATCGAAATGAAAATTGTTTTCCTGAATGATAATGACATACAATTAATAAATATTAGTATTCTGTTTTTTCGAATAATTTTGAGGAAATATTAAGAATATACTGCAAGATTCACGCCGAAACTTTAATGCCAATTCTGTTATTTCAAATAAGATGTGGCTTCAGATACTTTCCTGTCCACGAATTTTTTTCTTCCACGATCTCTTCAGGAGTTCCGGTTACAACAACTTCACCCCCTTTATCCCCTGCTTCAGGACCAAGATCAATTATATGATCTGCACACTTAATTACATCAAGATTGTGCTCAATAATTACAACTGAGTTATTTCTTTCTATAAGAAGATTAAAACAATTTAATAGTTTTGAAATATCGTGGAAGTGAAGCCCTGTTGTAGGCTCATCAAAAATGAAAAGAACATGTCTTCTTTCCCTTTGTGCGGTAAGATATGATGCCAGTTTGATTCGCTGCGCTTCGCCGCCTGAAAGTGTATTTGAAGGCTGACCGAGTTTTATATACCCCAATCCCACATCAGCAAGAAGCTGGAGGAGTCTTGTTATCCTGTCATTACCTTCAAAGAATTGGAGAGATTCATCAACCGTCATACCAAGTACATCAACAAGATTTTTACCGCGATAAGTTATTTCCCGAATTTCTTTTTTGAATCTTGTTCCTTCACAATCTTCACACTGCAAATAAAGATCAGCAAGGAATTGCATTTCTACTTTAATAAAACCATCGCCCTGACAAGTCTCGCATCTACCACCCGGAACATTAAAGGAAAAGTATCCCGGCTTATATCCTCTTGATCTTGCCTGATGTGTTGAAGCAAATAATTCACGGATCAGTTCAAAAACTTTTATGTAACTGGCTGGATTTGATCTTGGTGATTTGCCAATTGGCGACTGATCAACAATTACAACATCATCGATATATTCAGCGCCTTTTATATCATCAAACCTGCCAATGAATGAGGGAGCATTACCAAAATACTTTGCTACTCCGGCATAAAGAATATCATGTATAAGAGTACTTTTACCTGAACCGCTTACGCCGGTAACAACAACAAATTTATTTAACGGAATTTCAACATCAATCTGTTTAAGATTGTTTTCGGATGCTCCGGATATTTTAATTGTTTTTGTATTCTTAGTATTTCTTTTTTCAGGAAGCGGAATTTTTATCTGGCCTGACAGATATCTTCCGGTTAAGGAATTTTTATTTTTCATTACTTCTGAGTAATGTCCCACTGCTACGATTTCACCGCCTTTAATACCAGCATCAGGACCCATGTCAATCAACAGATCGGCTTCTTTCATCATATCGGCATCATGCTCAACAACAAGGACGGAGTTACCGATATCTCTAAGATTTTTAAGAATGTTTATTAGTTTAGAATTATCTCTAGGATGTAAACCAATGCTGGGTTCATCAAGTACATAGAGAGTTCCAACCAAAGCTGAACCGAGTGAAGTTGCAAGATTTATTCTTTGAGTTTCACCTCCGGATAGTGTACTGCTTAATCTATCTAAAGTTAAATAACCAATTCCCACATTATCTAAAAACTGAAGGCGTTTAACAATTTCTTTCAGTACTCTTTCAGCAACGTGAAAATCATAATCGGATAATTTTAATTCTTCAAAGAACTTTAGTGATTTTTCTATCGGCAGTTTTACAATATCGTGAATTGATTTGCCATCAATTTTTACCTGCTGTGCTTCCCTTCTTAATCTGGCACCTTTACATGCCGGACAGTTTGTATAACCGCGATATCTTGAAAGTAAAACACGGATGTGCATTTTATAAGTTTTTCTCTCCAGATCTTCGAAGAACCTGTCAATACCTTTATACTTTCCAAATCCGGATCGCAGCATTTTGCTCTGTTCTTCGCTCAGATCTTTATAAGGAATATTCAGCGGCATTCCGAATTCTTTAGCGCTTTGAATCAGTTCACGCTGGTGAACGCTATACTTTGCTGAACGAAACGGAGCCAGTGCCCCATCCATTAAACTTAACTTAGGATTGGGTACAACGAGATTCATATCAATACCGATTACTTTACTAAAGCCTTGGCAAACCGGACAGGCGCCGAATGGATTATTAAATGAAAAGAATCGGGGTTCAGGTTCTTCGTACCTTATTCCGCAGCATTCATAAAACTTATTAAACTCAGTCTGTTCGTTGGTATCGATGTTTATTAATACTAATCTGTTATCACCTTCTTTGAATGTAACTTCAATTGAATCTGAAAGCAGTTCTCTTACTTCACCTTTGTTTATTTTGAATCGCTCAACTACAATTTTAATATCCTTCTTATCAGATGGTTTGATATTATTTTCATTTAGATCAATATATTTTCCTTTGTGGAATACTCTAAAAAATCCCCTCTTTTTCATTAGTTCAAGTTCATCTTTGATGCTGTGCCCCTCGTGATCAGGAAGCGGAAAGGCGAGATAGAACTTTGCACCATCGGGCTGTTCCTCCAGCCATTCAGTAACAGTGCCGGTTGTGGCTTTCTTAACTTCTTTGCCGCATTGAAAACAAATTGTTTTTCCTATTCTTGCATAAAGCAGACGAAGGTAATCATAAACCTCGGTTGTAGTTCCAACAGTTGAACGGCTGTTTCGTCCGCCGGTTTTTTGTTCAATAGCAACAGCAGGAGAAATTCCCTGAATAATATCAACATCCGGTTTATTCATTCTTTCTAGAAACTGGCGGGCGTAAGATGAAAGACTTTCAACATACCTGCGCTGCCCCTCAGCATAAATTGTATCGAAGACAAGAGATGATTTACCGCTTCCGCTTACCCCGGTAAATACAATTAACTTGTTACGCGGAATTTCAAAACTCAGGTTTTTAAGGTTATGCTGACGTGCCCCTTTTACAATTATCTTCTTTTCTTTTTTACTGTTATTATTTTTCATTTCGGGAATTAATTTCAATTACGAACAAAGTTGCATCTCATATAGTTGAATTTGCAGAAAGTAAATTTAACAATAATTTAGGCAGGATTATCCGGCATAAAGCCGGAAAAATTATACTTCTTTAACAGTGATTGGAATTATTCTTTAAGATTTTTTATCAAACTTATTTGTTTGCTCTTTCCAGAGTTTTTAACTCGTTGATCTTTTCATCAAGCAGTTTGATCTTTCTATCAAGTTCCAGGATCTTAGAGTCAATTTGTACTTCAAACTCAGCTTTATCCCAGTAACCTCTGTTCTCGTAGTAACTTTTGAACAGCCAGTTATGTTTTAATGCTTCCATATTTTCAGCAAGTCGTGATGCACCGAGTTTGGATTCTTCCGTAACCTGAACAATATTTTCAAGTATCTGGTTAAGCGATTCGGCTTCTTTTCCTTTATCGGTAAGAAGTGAACCCATTAAACCTTTACCCTCCTGCACACCAACCATAAGAGAATCGATATCCGCAACAACTTTATTTACATTTTCGACAACATTTTCAACGCCTGAACCTAGTTTATCAAACAACTCCAGAACGTCTTTCAGATCATCGGTAAGGTTGACTAAACTCTTATCAGCGCTTTTAGTTAATTTTGTTGCTGCATAATAAAGTTCATCATCGGTTAAAATTTTACCAATGGTTCCCTCCCCCTTATTAATTCTATCCATAATGTCGGAAAGGTTTTTAGTCATTTCCTTAGTGTAGGCAAGGATTCCCTGTGTTTCTTCAATAACTGCGGCAAAACCGAGTGGTTCTCTGGATTGTATAGTACCGCCATCGGCTATAGGTTCGAAGTTTTCACTCCCCATTGTAAGCATAACAATTTTATTTCCAACAAGTCCTTCTGTTTCTATTGTTGCAACAGAATTTTTCCTGATAAATCTTTTGATATCTGTTTTTATTCTCATCGAAACTTCAACTCTTCCAGATGTATCGTCAAGAATTTTGATTTCTTTAACTGCACCGACATCAATACCGCCAAAACGGACAGAGGCACCGTTTCGTAATCCTTCAATAGTTTCGAAATAGGCTTTAACCGTAAAAGTTGAAGCAAATAACTGATCTTTATTTCCCAGAAGAAAAATACCTATTACAAGCAATGTACTACCGAGAAAAATAAATATCCCTAATTTTGCATTTGCTAAAGTCTTATCCATTATAAGCTCCTGTTATTCGCTTTTATAATTTCGTGGCTGAAAAAATTTCTCAAAAACGGATCTTTTGATGAAGTCAGTTCGTTTATTGTGCCTTCGTACTGAATTTCACCGTCGTTTAGAACAATTGCTCTATCAGCTATTATTTCAGCACAAAGTAAATCGTGTGTAACAATTATGGAAGTCATTTTTAATGACCTTTGCAGCTCAAGTATAAGTGAACTTATTTCTTTAGCAGTAATCGGATCGAGCCCCGTAGTCGGTTCATCATAAAGCATTAATTTTGGTTCTGATATTATAGAACGTGCCAGGCCAATTCTTTTTCTCATGCCGCCCGAAAGCTCTGCCGGCATTTTATCTATTGCTTCTTCGAGTGAAACTTTCTTTAAAACAGATCTGACCTTTTCTTCCCTTTCTGCGGAACTAAAATCAAAATGCCTTATCAAAGGAAATTCAAGATTTTGTCTAACACTCATCGAATCATATAAGGCAGCGCTTTGAAATAAAAATCCCAGTTGCTTCCTTACTTCATTTAATTTTTTAGTGCTGAGGCTAAGCACATCTACATCATCAATTTTAATACTACCGGAATCGGGTTCCAGCAATCTTACGATACATTTGATAAGTACGCTTTTTCCCGTACCGCTTCTGCCGAACACAACAAAATTTTCGCCATTCATTACATCAAGTGATACGTCTTCAAGCACAACCAGATCGCCAAATTGCTTATGAAGATTCTTTATTTCAACCATTTTTATATTGTCGGCCATAACCATAGTGTAACTTTAACAAGTATCATATCAAAAATTAAAATCAGCAGCGATGAAACAACAACCGCAGTGGTTGATGCCCTTCCAACGCCTTCAGTTCCGTTTGTTGCTGTAAAACCTTTGTATGAACCGACAACACCAACTATAAATCCGAACACAAAAGTTTTTGCAACACCGGGTATGGCATCACCAAATTGAACAGAAGTAATAACAGCGCCGGTGTAATAAGCCCAGGTCATATTTTGTACAAGAACTACCGCAATATAAGAACCTATCAAAGCTATAAAGATTACATATACAGTAAGAATAGGGAGAATAAATGTGCAGGCAAATATTCTTGTTACTACTAAAAATCTGAATGGATCAACAGCAGAAACTTCCATTGCATCAATCTGTTCTGTAACACGCATTGATCCGAGTTCGGCACCAATGCCGGAACCAACTCTGCCTGCGAATATTAATGCAGTTAAAATTGGGCCAATTTCCCTGACGATAGAAATACCGACAGAACCGGGCAAAAATGCTTCAGCACCAAATCTCGCTAAAACTGGTTGAGTCTGCATCGCAAGTACCAAACCTATTATGAATCCGGTTAAGCTTACAATAGGCAAGGTTTTCATACCAAGTTCTATCATATGTTTCCGTACTTCAACTACTTCATACGGCGGAATGAAAAGTTCTTTGAAGAAAGATATTGAGAACTGAGTGAGTCCGCCAATCATAATGAAAAACTCATTCATTCTAAAATAGAAATTATTTAATCTTGAGTTTGTTGAATTTTTAGAATTCACGGTTTGATAATTTGCTTTGTTACTTAGTAGTAAAAATAATGAAAATTGAATGATGATAAAAGTTACTTCGATCACAAGGGACAAAGACTCTCAAGTTTAGCATCAAGTTCATGCCTGCTTGAAAAGATTGTTTAAGATTCAGGATTACGCGTACTGCTGATAGTAGATTGATGTGTAAATTATCTTATGAATATGACCAGAATTATTACTATATCGTATAATAGAGTATTGACTTTTGATTTTTTACTTTTGACTTTTAATCAAAAGCGTTTTTGAAATGGTTAATTAGCGGTTTAGTTTCACGATTCCAGATGATTGCGATAACATCAAAACGGCATTCAACTTCTTTTATATCTTTTTCATAAACATATGATTCAGCAATTTTCTTAAGCTGCTTTACTTTGCTCTTTGTAATAGCGTATTCAGGTTCTCCATATTCAAGGTTTTTCCGCGTTTTAACTTCAACAAAAACAAGGTAGTCATTGGATTTATCTTTAGCAATAATGTCTATTTCACCGTGACCGTATCTGTAATTTCTGGTAATCATTTCAAAACCATTATTAACAAGATAATCGGCTGCTATATCTTCACCTTCCTGGCCTATTGTTTTTTTGTTCGGGTGATCCATATAAAACTTTCTATTCGATTCGATGACGAAATTTATCTATTTAAAATTTACTACTAATATTCATCAATAAAATCTTTTTTCTAATCCCACTCGTCATAAAAGTACCTAACCAGACTTTGCCGTTCATAAAACTTCTTTAAAAATGTTTTTCTGTGCAAAGGCGTTAGACCATATATATTTACTGCTTCAAGGTGTTTTTTAGTTGGGTAACCTTTATTTTTCTTCCAGTTGTAAACCGGATAATAAACATCTAACCTTTTCATTATCCTATCGCGCACTACCTTTGCAATTACTGATGCTGCAGCAATACTGAATGATTTTGAATCTCCCTTTATAACCGGTATTACAGGAACATGGAAATCAAATGCTTTATTTCCATCAACAAGAATCAGGTCGGGAGATAATCTCAACCTTTTAACGGCAGTTTTCATTGCAAGCAAAGATGCGTTGAGAATATTAATTTTATCGATCAATCCGTGCGATACACTTGCAACAGAGCAAGCAACAGCATTTTGTAAAATAATAGGAAATAATTTTTCCCGCTGTTTTTCAGTAAGTTTTTTTGAATCATCAATTTCTTCATAATAAAAATCATTCGGGAATATTACCGCAGCGGCTACAACTGGCCCGGCTAATGGACCTCTTCCTGCCTCATCACATCCTGCAATAAACCTGATATCATCAGATAAATATTTAAGATCAAACTCTTTCATTTACCGAGATAGATTGCAATTAAGCCGAATGCCATATTCAATTTAAGATGAATGCTCATCCTTGAGAGATTTTTCTCTGATCTGTCGGAGTTTACTGATTTAAGAAAATAAACAAGTAGTGGATTTACAACCACCATTACAAAAACAAAGTACTCAATTTTATAATAACTAAAAATAAAAGGATGAAATGTGAGCAGTATAAGTATTAGTGTAAGAGTAATAATAATTATTATTGCTTTATCACTTCCATACCTTGCAGGGAAAGTAACAACACCTGCTGTCAGGTCTCCTTTAATATCCTGAATGTCCTTTAATATTTCACGAATAAAATTTATGAGAAAAGCAAAGAGCGCTGGAATAACAGCAGCAGACACATTGCCTGCAACCAGTCCTCCATATATAAAGACCATTCCAGTTAACCAGGCAATTATATAATTACT
The DNA here is from genome assembly GCA_035463895.1 of Ignavibacteriaceae bacterium. Classification (GTDB taxonomy): domain Bacteria; phylum Bacteroidota; class Ignavibacteria; order Ignavibacteriales; family Ignavibacteriaceae; genus JAGXRK01. The sequence goes on from DATHSU010000227.1 coordinate 15,853, forward strand.
GAACAATATTATCTTTTTAAGAGAGAATGAATAGAGCAGTAAAAGAATTATTGATAATAAAACAATTCCAAAAGCTATA
>DATHSU010000228.1:0-4610 GCA_035463895.1 Ignavibacteriaceae bacterium
TGAAATCCTGCAACCACAAAACGCGAACCCAGAAGACCGAAAATGGCACCAAGAAAAGAATAGGTTAAAACTCTTCCGATGTTATAAAGCAGTCTGCCGGCAAGAAAAGATGCATTCGATGTATTCGGAACTGGTAATGCAATTGCAATCGGTCCGCACATTCCAATGCAGTGTAGACTGCCAAATAAACCAATTGCAAATGCAGATAATATTTCAGGTGACATAAATTCCGGTTTAAAAAATAATCAAATTGACTTGATCCGTTAAAATCGGTAGTATCCGTTAGATTCGTGTTCCATTTCTTTACTCTAAAATAAAAGAAGTTTCACTGTAATAATAATCTTTATTTTTTAAGTTCCAGTTTAACTTAACACGCCATAGTCCTTTTTCCAATCCCTGAACAGGAATATACTGCTTGAGGTCTGTTATGTTTAATGGTAATCTGAAATCCTTTTTTGAGTCGGATGGACGATAGAAAAATATTTCACCTGAAATTGCTTGATCTTCAAATTCGTCAGGGAAAGAAATCTCAAACAAATTTCCGCTCCATTCCATTTTAACATTGTCTTTAAGTCTTTGAGAGCGGTTTTCCATATCAATCTGCTCCTGGTACTTAATTCCCTTTTCATAATAGTCACTGCTTACAAGATCGACATCCTGATTCATCATAAAAATAACTGTTGCAATTGTTAAAGCCATAAAAATTACTATGGCTATCACTATACCTGTTCCCCAACTGATTTTCATATATTTTTCTCCTCCGGCTTCGGTCCAAAGAATGAAGTCTTTACAGTTTGTAATAATTTATCATTTGCATAGATACCTATTTCAACAGGGGTATTCATTTTAGAAAGCTCCGTCTTCGGAATAAGTATCATAAACTTTCCATCAATAATTTCCTGGGGTTTAAGTATAATATCGTTACCGATATGTTTTAACTCACCATCGATGTTTTCAAGCTTAAGAGAAATTGGAGTTTCCTCAAAAGTTTTATTTACAATATTAAGATCATATAGATTACTTACTATACCATTTGGCTGTTCCTGAAAAAGCATACCGGGAGTTCTGAGTATTGCAATGCTATAGTCTGTTCGAACTGAGAGAAGATATGAAAGCAAACCTATTAAAGCTAAAAGAATCACTGTGTACAAAGTCATCCTTGGTGTAAATTTAAACTTAGCATTGCTCTCTATTCCTTTTAATGATGCATATTTTATCAATCCACGCGGCTTTTTAATTTTATCCATAACGTGATCACATTCATCAATACAGGCAGTACAATTTACACACTCGAGTTGAATTCCGTCACGAATATCAATTCCTGTGGGACAAACATCTACACATAGATGACAATCAATACAATCCCCTTTATCATCACGCACCTCATCTTTCTTAATTCTGCCGCGGGGTTCTCCTCGTTTATAATCATAAGCAATTACTATAGAGTCCTGATCGAGCAATACTCCCTGCAGTCTGCCGTAAGGACAAACTATGGTACAAACCTGCTCTCTGAAATATGAAAAAACCCAATAGAAAATGAGTGAGAAAATTATTATGGCAATAAATCCCGTTAAGTTTTCAGATGGCGGGGAGGTTACAACTTCTTTCAGTTTATCAATTCCGATAACATATGCAAGAAATATATGTGAGATAATAAAAGCTATTCCATAAAAAACAAATTGCTTCAATCCTTTTTTAAAGATCTTTTTACCTGTCCAGGGAGCTTTATTTAATTTTACCTGATCTTTTGCATCACCTTCTATCCAGTATTCTATTTTGCGGAAAACCATTTCCATGAAAATTGTTTGAGGACAAGCCCATCCGCAGAAAACTCTTCCAAATACAACTGTGAAGAGAATTATGAAAACTATAGTTGCAATCATTGCTAATACGAAAAGATGAAAGTCGTGAGGACCGAATGGAATTCCAAACAGAATAAAATTTCTGTTGATAATATCAAAAAGTATAAATGGATGACCGTTTACTTTAATGAATGGAGTAACAAATAAGATCAATAAAAGGATAAAACTGACAATGTTACGGGCATTGTAAAATCTTCCGGAGGGTTTTTTAGGATAAATCCACTTACGTTTCCCCTCTTTAGTAACTGTAGCTAATTCATTTCTAAATTTCTGATCTTCTTCCTTAATTAAATTCTGTTCCATACGTTTTCTGAAAAAACTTCAATAAATAATCTTCAAATAGTATTCAAATAATATTATGCTAAACAAAAGGCATTTCTATTGATTTACATCTATTTATAAAAATGTTATCAACCTTCCGTAGTCAGATTTACTTTATTCACCATCTGCTTCAACCCATTTCTCACCTTCAGGGACTTTAGGGTTGGGAGGATTGGTTCCGTAGAGTGAGATGATATAACTGGAAACTTCCTGCATTTGATTTGGACTTAACTGGGACTGCCAGGCAATCATTCCTTTAGCCGGTACGCCATACTTTGTAACTTTAAAAACATTTTTTATACCTCCGCCGTGAATCCAATAATCATCAGTTAAGTTAGGCCCCACAAGTCCTTCACCGTACTGACCGTGGCAGGCAACACAATTTGCATCGTAAATTGCTTTACCTGATTGCAAATCTGCGGCTTCAGTTAATAATGTAACTGTTTCTTCATTTATAAATGCTCCGCTTCGGATTAGTTCAGCACGTTTTAATTCTGCAAGCTGTACTTCCGCCTCATATTCTTCAGCCTGAAGTTTACCGGTTCCAAGAACATGGTAATGAATCATATACCATACAGAAAAAATAATTGTAACATAAAACAGCCAGCTGAACCATGGTGGAATTCGGTTATCCAGTTCCTTAATTCCGTCATAATCATGGTCAAGCATTACTTCTGCTTCCTTTTCAATTGGAGTTGAGCGGGTTACAAATTGCCGGAATCTGGCAAATAATGATTCCTTAACCTCCTGCTGAACGTCTTTTCTGCCTTCAAAATATATCATAGCAATGAACCCGATTACTATAATCAGAATCAGAAAAACAGCTATCATATCATAGTAGTTTTTCGGGTAGTCGCTTTCAGCGGCAACTAATTGTGTAGAAAATGTAAAAACAAGAGTTATTAAAATTCCGATTGAAACAGAGTTAAATTTATTTTTCATTCAATTCACCTGTGTTTTTAATTTCATTTTCATCTTCTTTTTCTAATGGAAGATTACTCATCTTTTTAATATAATTTTTATCTACTTTGATCATCCAGATAATTAGTATAGCAAAGAACAACACAAATATGATCATAGAGATGATCGGGTATAATGAAATCCCTTCAACAGATTGTAAAACATCTCTTATCATTACTTATTACTTGCTATTCTATCGGCTTTAATATCTGTACCTAATCTTTGCAGATATGCTATTAAGGCAATTATTTCTTTATCCGGTTCTGCCGGCACTCCGTTATTCTGTAAGTCCAATGCAATCTGCTCAGCTTGTTTAATAAGATCATCAACAGCAAACTTATCGTATCCTTCAGGATAAGGTACACCTATTTTCTGAAGTGCACGAATTTTTGCAGCGGTGTTATTAATATTAAGCTGATCTGTGATTAACCAAGGATAAGGAGGCATAATAGATCCGGGTGACATTGACTTTGGATCTTCCATATGAAGGTATTGCCATAAATTAGGATATTTTCCACCCTGCCTGTGAAGATCAGGCCCAGTTCGTTTTGAACCCCATAGGAATGGATGATCATAAACATATTCACCTGCTTTTGAGTATTCACCATATCTTTCAGTTTCAGATCTGAAAGGTCTTACAAGCTGTGAATGGCAGTTGTTGCAGCCTTCCCTGATGTAGATATCCCTTCCTTCAAGCTCTAAAGGAGTATAAGGCTGCACAGAAGCAATTGTAGGTATATTTGATTTTACCAAAAAGGTCGGAAGAAACTCTATAATTCCGCCAATTGCAACAGCGATAAAGGCAACAACTAAAAATTGAATCGGTTTAGCTTCTAACCAGCGATGAGAATATTTTTTGTCCTTTATTTCTTTTAACATTGCCGGAGCTTCTGTTTCCTCATTCGCCTCAAACGAACCTTGCTTCATTGTCTTTATAAGATTGTACATCATTAAGACAAAACCAATCAGGTAAAGTGTACCGCCAAAAGCACGTATCATATACATCGGGACTATTTGCAGTACTGTTTCAAGGAAATTAGGATACTGAAGAACACCAATATCAGTAAATTGTTTCCACATTAAAGATTGTACTATCCCTGACCAGTACATTGAAGATGCATAAAATACAATTCCAAGTGTACCAATCCAGAAATGAACGTTAGCCATTTTTTTGGAATACAATTCAGTTTTGAATAATCTCGGTACCAGCCAATAAAGTATTCCGGCAGTTAAAAATCCGTTCCAACCGAGTGCACCGATATGAACGTGAGATATAATCCAATCAGTAAAATGAGCAAATGCATTTACATTTTTTAGTGACAGCATCGGACCTTCAAAAGTTGCCATGCCATAAGCTGTAATTGCTACCACCATAAACTTTAGAATAGGATCCTGTCTTACCCTGTCCCAAGCACCTCTTCATTTAAGTAATCCATTAATGATGCATCCCCAGGATGGAGGAATAAG
>DATHSU010000229.1:0-24021 GCA_035463895.1 Ignavibacteriaceae bacterium
GATTTCACTTCTTTTTTAACATTGCTGCCGGGGACAACAAATAAAGGATAAATTAAATCATTTTTCATTAATTCGGTTTCTCTGACCATATCCCTGATAACAGGATTATATCGTAATCTTCGATGACGTATTGTTGGAAACTGTGACATTTATTATTCCTTTCTGTTCAATTAAAACTTATAAAAGTGTAAAATTATATTTTTACCTGATAGTCCGCAGCACTTTATCAGTAACTAATTCAGAATTTTTGATGCAATCACCCACAGATATCCCACCGCGGTAATTACCGCTTAAAAATAAGCCCGGATTCTTTTGTTCAAACTCGTCAAAAAATCTTTCGTGCTCAACATAACCTAAATTGTACTGTGGTATAGCCTTTTCCCAGAATCTTTCAGTTTTATGAATTGGCGGCGCCTCAATTTTCATCAACTCTTCAAATTCTTTACGAACTCTTTCGAGAAGCTCTTCCCTGCTCTCATCTACAAATTCAGGATTTCTGGATCCGCCAATAAAGATGGTGAACGCGGCTTTATCATCATCTACTCTGCCGGGAAAGATAACTGAGCTCCATATTGCACCAAGAAAAGATTTTTTTTCTAGTGATGGTATAAGAAAACCAAATCCATCTAACGGTCGTTTTATACTCTCCTTATCATAAACCAGGTAATAAACTAAAACAGGCGGATAGTAAATCTCATTAAAATGTTTACTGATATCCTTATCAAAATCTGCAAAGAGTTTGTTTGCAGAAAAAGCCGGTACTGTGGATATAACTGCATCACATTCTATAGATTTAAGTGAACCCTTAAGATCAAAAATAACCTTATAGCCGGTTTCTTCTTTTTTAATTTCATTAACGTTTGCCGAGGTAATTACTCTTTGACCCAGAGCATAAGCAATTGCATTAGGAAGAGTTTGCATACCTTCTTTGAATGAAAGCATTTTTGCACTTTGTTTTGCAACCTCTGCTCTTTTCTTTCTTTCACGTATGCTTCTTATTGTACCAATAATAAGTCCGCCATATTTTTCTTCAAGAGCATAAAGCTTTGGAAATGCTGACTTCACACTGAGTTCCTCGGGTTTTCCGGCATATACACCTGCAACAAAAGGATTTATTGCATAATCCAGAAATTCTTTTCCCAATCGTCTTTTTACAAATTCTGCAATGCTCTGATAGAAACCATCTTCAGATCTGCCGATAAAAGGTTCTGCGAATAATCGGAGTTTGGCTTTCAGTGAAAACAATCTTGTCTTTAAAAAAGCCGGGGGCGACATTGGAAGTGCGTGAAGTATATTATTGCGGAGGATGTATCTTTTATTTGCTTTCTTGTTTGCGTATAAAAGTTCTTCCTCAAGGTTTAATTCCTTAATAAGAAAACCGATAACCGGTGTTGTCTCTAAAGCGCTGTTCGGTCCGCGATCAAATAAATATCCGTTCTCTGAAATTGTTTCAATTGAGCCGCCAACGATTTCATTTTTTTCCAGCACTACAACCTGATAGTTTTTCTTGTGAAGCAGATAGGCCGTTGTTAACCCGGAAATTCCAGCCCCTATTATAACAACCACTTTTTTATCTTTTTTCATAAAAATCTATTTTGTTTTCTATAATTTACTAAATGTATAATACTTTATGGATATAATCTAAATTATGACCTAAACCCAATTATGGTATTTACAGGATACCTGAAGTTGCTTAGATTTTGAGTGCATTCATAAAGGAATTGTCAAATGAAAGCGTTTATTGTTTTACTGGCTTTATTGCTCCCTGCCTGCTCATTGTTAGAGGATGATGAAAAATGGACCTACCCGGCAGGAATTGACTCACTCTCAATAGAAAAAATAGAATTCCGCACTGTTGATTTTTTAGCTCACATTTCCTGCGGAAGTATGTGCTGGAATGGTTATTATTTTCAAAAGTCGGAAGATGGTAATGTTGTTTACTTAAAGCTTTTTGTTTCGAGTGATGGGAATGCCTGCCCTGCTGTATGTGTAGAACGGTCTTTTTCTTACAAATACAGAGTGTTAAACAGCGGCACCTACAATTTTCTTTTCTGGAAAAATGACTCTACCAGTATTGATACAACCATTACATTTAATCAGCCCGCAATAACGGTAAATTTCTTGTTCTAACTCATTTGCCTTCTTTATTCCATCAATAAATTCAATTATATTAAAACATTATAATTCAACAGTCTTTTCTATAAGGCAATAAATGGAAAGTTATGTTAAGCAGTTAAAACAGCACAAACTAGAAAATATATTCGGTGCGCGTGTCAAACGTTTTCAAAAGTTGATGCACTTCAAAATCAGAGAGATTTTACTTGTATCAAGTATTTACGACAACTACCTTTTTGAAGAAGACGGGAGACTTTATGAACTGATAAGAGAGGAATATCAGAATCTTAATTTAAGTCAAGCACCGGAAATCACACATGTAACAACAGGAACGGAAGCTCTTGAGAAATTATCCGATGAACATTCTTTCGACTTGATAATTACCACTCTTCATATTGAGGATATGCACGTTGTTAAATTTGCTCAAATGGTTAAACAATCCGGCATAAATCTTCCCATTGTTCTTCTTGCTTATGATAATAGAGAAAGAAAAGATCTTACTACAAATTATGATACTACTATTTTTGAGAGAATTTTTATATGGAACGGTGATTATCATCTCCTTATCGGTATTATTAAGAATATAGAGGATAAAATGAACGTGGAGCAGGATACTAAAAATGCTGGCGTTCATTCAATAATACTTGTAGAGGATAATGTAAAATTTTACTCATCTTATTTGCCGCTTATTTACACAGAAATTTTCAACCAGTCCCAACGTTTGCTTAAGGAAGGTATAAGTCTTACACATAAATTTTTAAGAATGCGCGCAAGACCCAAAATTCTTTTATCTACTAACTATGAAAACGCCTGGGAAAACTTTGAAAAATACAAAGAGCATGTACTTGGAATCATTCTGGACATTAATTTCAAACATAATGGTGTAAAGGATCCTGAAGCAGGAATAAAATTCGCAATGCAGGTCAGAAGTCAAATTGATGATATCCCCATTTTACTTCAAAGTACCGATGAAAAATTCAAGGAAAAAGCTTATGCAATAGGTGCTGCTTTCATTCACAAGAGATCACCCCGACTGCTTCATGAACTTCGTGAATTTATGTTAAACAATTTTGGATTTGGAGATTTTGTTTTTCAAACTAAGGATGGTAAAGAGGTAGGCAGAGCTTCTAATCTTAAAGAACTGGAAATTGAACTGAGAAGAATTCCTGATGAAAGTCTTCTCTACCATTCTGAAAGAAATCACTTTTCAAAATGGCTTAAAGCAAGAACGGAATTCTGGCTTGCACATCAACTTCGTCCTCACAAAGTAAGTGATTTTGATTCTGTAGAAGGCTTAAGACAAAAACTTTATACATCCTTAATTGAGTATAAACAGTATCGGCAAAGAGGTGTAATAACAGATTTCAATAAAGATTCATTTGACCCCAAAAACAGTTTTGCAAGAATTGGCAGCGGTTCTCTCGGAGGAAAAGCCAGAGGTTTAGGATTTATTAATCAATTAATCATCAATTACAATATCTCTGGTATGTTTGAGGCTGTTGAGATTTCTGTTCCTTCAGCGGTTGTAATTGGCACAGAAGCATTTGAAAGATTTATTAAAGAAAATCATTTTGAAAATTTTGCCTACCAAGATTTTGATGATATTGAAATAACAAAACGTTTTGTTGCAGCCACAAAATTTCCGGAGGATATTAAACAACGGCTGCGGGAATTTCTGGAAATTACTACCTGTCCCCTGGCAGTTCGATCATCAAGTCTTCTTGAAGATTCACAATTCCAGCCGTTTGCCGGTGTATATGAAACATATATGATCCCCAACAGCAATCCTGACATTGAAAAAAGATTAGATGAACTGCTTCAGTCGATAAAATCTGTGTATTCCTCAACATTTCACCGTAAAGCAAAAGATTATATGAAAGCAACTGACTACCGCCTAGAAGAAGAAAAAATGGCAGTGATTGTTCAACGACTGGTTGGTGCTTCACATAACGGAAAATTTTATCCTAATTTTGCCGGAGTTGCTAAGTCGTATAATTTTTACCCCGTTCCGCCGCAAAAATCAACTGATGGAATTGCTCTTATTGCACTTGGACTCGGTAAAACGGTTGTAGAAGGCGGTAATACGGTAAGGTTTTGTCCCAAGTTTCCAAAGCACCTGATGCAGTTTTTTTCAACAAAAGAAACTTTGCGTAACGCACAACAGGACTTTTATGCGCTCGATTTGAATGCAGAACTGGATAATGTAATAACCACAATTGAAGATGTGTGTTTAAATAAATATGATCTTTCCGATTCCGAAAAAGATAATACATTACATTATGTTGGTTCTACATATTCACCTGAAAATGAGAGTGTGTATGATGGAATTTCGCGTGATGGGATCCGTGTAGTTACTTTTGCTCCAATACTAAAGCATAAAATTTTTCCGCTTCCTGAAATACTTGATTTACTACTTGAGATGGGCGCATGGGGAATGGGAACACCTGTAGAGATTGAATTTGCCGTTAATATGAACGTTCCGGCTGGCTCACCAAAAGATTTTGCCATGCTTCAAATGCGTCCAATGGTGTTAAGCCGTGAAGTTGAAGAACTTACAATTGGTGAAATAATTCAGTCTGATCTTCTCTGTAAAAGTTCGCAGGTGCTTGGTAATGGAGCATTGAATAATATTTTTGATGTGGTTGTTGTTGACATTGATAGTTTTGATCGTGGAAAGAGTAATGAAGTTGCTTATGAAGTTGGGACAATTAATAAGAAGTTATTAAACGAAAAAAAACCTTATGTGCTTTTTGGCGTTGGAAGATGGGGCTCACTTGATCCTTGGCTCGGTATACCTGTAACCTGGGATCAAATATCTGGTGCCGCGGTTATAGTTGAATCCGGATTCAAGGATTTCAGTGTAACTCCTTCTCAGGGCTCTCATTTTTTTCAGAATTTAACTTCATTCAGAGTGGGTTACTTCACAGTAAATTCTCACGATGAAAATGATATTATTGATTGGGATTGGCTTAAGAATCAAACCGCACAGGAAGAACTTAAATACACTAAGCACTTACGTTTTGATAAATCAATATCAGTGCGAATAAACGGTCATCAAAATAAGGGTGTTATTCTTAAACCCGGTGTGATAATTACAGAAATCTGATCGAAAGTATGAACAATATTACTTTAAAGGAAGAAGTACTAAACACAGATTTGCTTTTCGGCCAGCTTTGGGAAATTTCCGTTGATGGAATGCGTTTAATTGATGAAGAAGGAACCATACTTCTTGTTAACGATTCTTTCTGCAGTATTTTTGAAATGGATAAAGAACAACTGCTAAGTAAACCTTTCTCTATTGTTTATGCTGATGATGAACAGCAAGATGCACTTAAATCTTTTCAAAGTGATATACGTAATAATAAATTAAAAACTTTGTTTGAGCGTGAAAACAGACTCTGGAATGGGAGAAAAGCCTGGCTTGAATTTTCTAATTCTTTTCTTGTCTTACCTGACGGACACAAAATTACTTTAAGCATTATTAAAGATATTTCAGAAAGGAAATTATCAGAATTAGAGCTTCGTGAAAGCGAATTTAAATTTAAATTGCTGTTCAATAATGCAAATGACGCCGTTTTTGTTTCACAGATCACTGAAGGCAAATCATATGGTGATTTCATAGAAGTTAATGAAGTAGCATGCAGCAGACTTGGATATACAAAAGATGAATTCCTTAAATTGAGTCCCTCTGCCATCATTTCACCAAAGTGTATAAACGATTTTAATAATCATCTGGAAGCACTGCTTAATAATGGTCATGTAATTTACGATACTGTCTATCGTGCAAGAGACAAAAAACTGATTCCGGTTGAAGTGAACTCCCATCTGTTTATTTTTAACAACAAACCCACAATACTTTCGATCGCAAGAGATATAACAGAAAGGAAGCAATCAGAAGAAAGGCTGCGGAGATCAAGTAAATTGCTCAGGGAATTGGCTATACATATTCAATCAGTTCGGGAAGAAGAGAGAACTATGATAGCTCAGGAGATACATGATGAATTGGGACAAGTTTTGACTGCACTCAAAATTCACATAACTCTCCTTTCGAAAAAACTCAATAAAGACCAGGAACCGCTGAAAGAAAAAATTAACTCGTTACTTGATTTGATAGATTCTTCTGTGGAATCTGTTCAAAAAATTGCAACAAAGCTAAGACCAGGAATACTTGATGAACTCGGATTAAATGCTGCAATTGAATGGCAGTCGGAAGAGTTTGAGAAATTAACAAACATAAGTTGTTCACTTTTACTGCCCAAAGATGAATTGAATCTTGATGCAGAAAAAACTACAGCTTTATTCAGAATATTTCAGGAAGCATTAACAAACATCGCACGACATTCAAGTGCAAATAAAGTAAGTGTTACTCTAATGAAACATCATACGAATATCTATCTTGAGATAAAGGACAATGGCAAAGGTATAACTAACGATCAGATTAAGGACTTTAAGTCTCTTGGAATACACGGAATGAAGGAGCGCGCAATAGTCTTTGGCGGTGATGTTATTATTGAAGGGATTTCCAGCAAAGGAACATTAGTTAAAGTACAAATACCAGCTTATGAGCAGCTACATGAAAAATGATAATATAAAAATTCTTATTGCTGATGATCACGCAATTGTCCGTGAAGGATTGAAACAAATAGTTGCTGAAGAGAAAGACATGATTGTGGCTGGAGAAGCTGAAAATGTTGCAAGATTGCTAAACCTTCTTCAGGAAAAAGTGTTTGATATTATAGTGCTCGATATCAACATGCCAGGCAGAAGCGGATTGGAAGCATTAAAAGATATTAAACAAAACTATCCTAATCTGCCTGTTCTGATATTAAGCATGTTCAGTGAAGACCAGTACGGACTAAGAGCAATTAAAGCAGGTGCATCCGGCTATCTTAAGAAAGCCAGTGCTCCAACTGAACTTGTATCTGCAATAAGAAAAATTATTCTAGGCGGTAAGTACATTAATCAATCACTTGCTGAGAAATTAGCAGAAAATTTTGGCGGTAATAAAAAAGAGATGCTGCACGAAAAACTTTCTGATCGTGAATACCAGATAATGTGTAATATTGCATTGGGTAAAACTGCAGAAGAAATAGCACAGGATTTATCTATAAGCATAAATACAGTTTATACCTACAGAACAAGAATATTTGAAAAGATGTCAATGCGATCAAATGTTGAATTAACAAAATACGTCCTTCAAAACAAACTGATTGAGATTTAAGATTCTGTTAAATTCTGATTGTAACAGATTCCATTACAATAAAATCACAGTTTCCATTCTTTTAGCAAAACATTCACACCGTTAGATTCCTTACAAAGTTTATTAAATAATAAACAAATACTCTTTTTTATACAACATTTCCGGAGGTTCTTATGTCCGACTATGTAAAAGATCTGATAGCAGAAGTAAAAGCAAAACATCCAGCCGAACCTGAATTTCATCAGGCAGTAATGGAAGTGGCTGAATCACTTTCTCTTCTATTTGAAAAACATCCAGAATACAAAACTGTAAAAATCCTTGAAAGGATTATTGAACCTGAAAGAATAATAATATTCAGGGTTCCTTGGATTGATGATCAGGGAGAAATACATGTCAACATTGGTTACCGGGTTGAAATGAACAGCGCTATTGGTCCCTACAAAGGCGGATTACGTTTTCATCCATCTGTTAACCTTGGCATATTAAAATTTCTTGCATTCGAACAGGTGTTTAAAAATAGTTTAACCACTTTACCGATGGGCGGTGGTAAAGGCGGAAGTGATTTTGATCCAAAAGGAAAAAGTGATCTTAAAATTATGAGATTCTGTCAGGCATTTATGAGTGAACTATTCAGACATATTGGTCCGGATACGGATGTTCCTGCCGGTGATATAGGTGTTGGTGGAAGGGAAATTGGATATCTGTTTGGTACATACAAGAAACTCCGAAATGAATTTACTGGTGTATTAACAGGAAAAGGATTGAATTGGGGTGGCTCTCTTATTCGTCCCGAGGCAACCGGTTATGGTGCAGTTTATTTTGCAGCAGAAATGCTTTCCACTAAGGGACAAACACTTGAGGGGAAAACCTGTCTTGTTTCCGGCAGCGGTAATGTTGCACAATATACAATAGAAAAGCTGCTTGAACTTGGTGCAAAACCAGTTACTCTTTCTGATTCTAACGGTTACATTTATGATGAGGAAGGTATTGACACTGAAAAACTTCAATATGTTATGGAAATGAAAAATGTAAGACGCGGAAGAATTAAAGAGTACACTGATAAATATAAACATGCTGCCTATACACCGCTTGATGCAAATATGGAATTTAATCCGCTGTGGAATCATAAAGCAGAATGTGCATTCCCCAGTGCAACTCAAAATGAAATAAATGCAAAAGATGCACAGAACTTATTAAATAATGGTGTTTATGTTATAAGCGAAGGTGCTAATATGCCGACCACTCCGGATGGCGTTGAAATCTTTTTGGACAATAAAATTCTGTATGGACCAGGCAAGGCAGCTAATGCCGGCGGAGTAGCAACTTCAGGACTTGAAATGGCACAAAACAGTATGAGACTTCCCTGGACACGTGAAGAAGTTGATAAACGTTTACAGATGATAATGCACAGTATTCATAAAACATGTGTTGATATAGCAGATAGGTTCGGGACACCTGGCAACTATGTTAACGGTGCAAACATTGGCGGATTCCTAAAGGTGGCTGATGCAATGATGGATCAGGGAGTTGTTTAATTAATAGTTATTTGAAAAGTAAATCATTAATTCAGGCGGTCTTCGGATCGCCTTTTTTATATTTCTACTAAAGTATCAATAGAACTTTACAACTTTTTTTAATAGTTTTAAGCTAAAATAAATACTTACTTTGTTCTATGTCTAAGTACGAAGAAATAAAGCCCGCACACGATTCTATTTTTGTAGAGCATGGCTACGGCAACCGTTTCCAGGGCTTTCAAAATCTTATGCGTCTTCGTATAAGGGATATTCTTCTTGTGTCAAGTCTATATGATCTTTACCTCTTTGAAGAAGATGGCAGACTTTATGAACTCATTCGCAATGAATATCAAGGACTGAATCTCTCACATTCACCAGAATTAACAAGAGTTTCCAGCGGACACGATGCCATAAGTTTAGCCCAGGAAGAGAATCGTTTCGATTTAATAATTACCACTCTTCATATTGAAGATATGCATCCCCTAAACTTTGCAAAGCTTGCAAAAAAATCTGGTCTTAATATTCCAATTATTTTACTTGCGCACGATAACAAAGAGTTGAAATATCTGTTATTAAATCCAGAGATTTCCGTATTCGATAAAGTGTTTATATGGCAGGGCGATTTTAGAATTATAATTGCAATTGTAAAGTACCTCGAAGATAAGCTTAACGTTGAACACGATAGCAGAATAGTGGGGGTTCAGAATGTAATTTTTGTTGAGGATAATGTTCGTTACTATTCTTCTTTCCTTCCAATCATTTATACGGAGATGTTAAAGCAGTCACAGAGATTGATTTCAGAGGGAATAAATCTCACTCACAAATTCTTAAGAATGCGTGCCCGTCCTAAAATTCTTCTTTGCTCTTCTTACGAGGAAGCTATGGAGTATTTTGAAAAATATAAAGAGCTCTGTCTTGGAATAATTTCCGATATTGATTTCCCGCGAAACGGTAAACCGGATCCAACCGCAGGAATCAGCTTTGCACGGGCTGTCAAAGCTGAGCATTCTGACATACCGACACTTCTTGCATCCGATAATCCTGATAATCATCTTGAAGCCAAAGAAGCGAACGCAGCATTTCTTTTTAAGAATTCCGCAACTCTGCTTCATGAGTTAAGACAGTTTATGAATTTGAATTTCAGCTTTGGAGATTTTGTGTTTCGTGTGCCTTCTGGCGGAGAGGTTGCAAGAGCTTCTGATCTTAAGAGCCTTGAGGAGTGTCTGAAGATTGTCCCTATTGAAAGTATAACCTATCATGCTGAAAAAAATCATTTTTCAAACTGGCTTAAAGCAAGAACTGAATTCTGGCTGGCACATAAACTGCGTCCCAGGAGAGTTAATGATTACCCTGATCCTGAATCCTTAAGAAAAGATCTTATTGATTCACTTAATAAATACCGAACATTACGCCATCGTGGAATTATTTCTGATTTTGATAAAGAAACATTCGATCCAAAAACAAGCTTCGCACGTATTGGCGGTGGTTCATTAGGAGGTAAGGCCCGGGGACTCGGATTCGTAAGCGCGCTTATTAACGATTACAATGTGCGGGATAAGTTTGAAAATGTTATAATATCTGTACCTCCTGCAGTAGTTTTAGGAACCGATGTATTTGATCATTTCGTCGATGAGAATAACCTTCGTCAGTTTGCTCTTAACTGCGATGATGACACGGAAATAACCAAAAGATTTTTAGAGGCAGAAAAATTTCCTGAAGATATAATGGGTAATCTTGCAGCATTTCTCGATATCTTTCGGTCACCACTTGCAGTAAGATCCTCAAGTCTACTTGAGGATTCGCAATATCATCCATTTGCAGGTGTTTATGAAACTTATATGATCCCTAATAACCGGGCAAACCCCTTGATAAGATTGAATGATCTGATAAATACCATCAAGAGAGTTTACGCTTCAACTTTTTACCAGGCAGCAAAGAACTACATAAAAGTAACATCCTATCGACTTGAAGAAGAGAAAATGGCAATAATAATCCAAAGGATGGTTGGCTCTGCCTATGGCAATAAATTTTATCCTCATTTTTCGGGTGTTGCCAAATCATATAATTTTTATCCGCTGCCACCCCAGAAATCAACAGACGGAATTGTATCAGCAGCACTAGGACTTGGTAAATGGGTTGTTGAGGGTGGAAACTCCGTAAGGTTCTGTCCGAGGTATCCAACAGATCTTATTCAATTCTACTCAACGAAAGAATCACTTAATTCAAGTCAGCATGCTTTTTTTGCTCTGAGACTCGATGAGGTAGATAAGTTTACAGAAATAACCCACGATACTTTAGTTGAACAGTTTCAAATTTCAGTTGCTGAAGCTGATAGTACTTTATCTTATGTGGGTGCTACATACTCCCCCGAAAATGATGCGATCTATGATGGCCTATCCAGAATGGGAATCCGTGTTGTTAATTTTTCTCCGGTACTGAAAAATAAAATGTTTCCGCTTGCGGAAGTACTTGAACTTTTACTTGATATGGGAACGTGGGGAATGGGAACTCCCGTTGAAATTGAATTTGCTATAAATATGAATCCCACTGATGGTAATAAAAAAGAATTTGGATTGCTTCAGGTAAGACCACTTGTGATTAGTCATGAAGTTGAAAACCTTGATCTCGATTCGATCAAAGATGAGCAATTAATCTGCAAAAGCCAGCAGGTTCTTGGGAATGGACTAATAAACGATATTTATGATCTTGTTATTGTTGATTATGATAATTTCGACCGCTCAAAAACAAGAGAAGTTGCTGCAGAGGTTGCATCTTTTAACAGCATGCTTATAAATGAAGGAAAGCCATATTTACTTATTGGAGTTGGAAGGTGGGGTTCACTCGATCCCTGGCTCGGAATACCAGTTGGCTGGGAGCAAATAGCAGGAGCTAAAGCAATTATTGAAACCAGTTTTAAAGATTACTCTGTTGAACCCTCCCAAGGTTCCCACTTCTTCCAGAATATTACATCATTTATGATCGGTTACTTTACAGTTAATATGGTTCACAAACACGGATTTGTTGACTGGCCCTGGCTGATGAATCAAAAACCCCTGATAACAAAAAACTTCACCCGTTTAATACGATTCACTGAGCCGATAATAATTAAAATGAATGGTCATCAAAATAAAGGTATAATATTGAAGCCGGAGGTATAACTTGGCTGAACAGGAAAATAAGAAGCGCGACAATGTCCCGGATGCGTGTCCGCACTGCGGATACAAGTTAACTCCATGGCAGCAGGTTCTGCTTGGCGTTGACCGTGCATTGGTTTGTAAGAACTGCTGGTATCGTATAATCCTTGACGTTGAGATATCAGATGAAAAAAATAACGATATAAAAAAACCAAAGGGCGAGGAGAAATAAATGGAATCATACAATTCTTTTAGTGTTGCCCGTCAACAAATTAATGAAGCTGCAAAAATTTTGAACCTTGATAAGGCTACACTAGAGCTTTTAATTACTCCGCAGCTTGAAACTAACTTCACCTTACCCGTTAAAATGGATAATGGTGATGTGAAAATTTTTCAGGCATACAGGATACAATACAATTATGCAAGAGGTCCTGCAAAGGGTGGAATACGTTTTCATCCTGATGAAACCGTGGATACAATACGTGCACTTGCCTGCTGGATGACCTGGAAAACTGCGGTTGTTGATTTACCACTAGGTGGCGGTAAAGGAGGAATTAAGTGCAATCCTAAATCAATGTCTGAAAGAGAACTTGAAAGACTGTCACGTGAATATGTAAGGGCTATTTCTCCCCTGCTCGGTGTAGATATTGATATTCCTGCTCCTGATGTTTATACCAATCCGCAAACTATGGCATGGATGATGGATGAATGGGAAAGGATACACTGGAAACATTCTCCCGGTGTATTTACAGATAAACCACAACAAATCGGCGGAACTGAAGGTAGAAGAGATGCAACTGCCAGAGGTGGCGTTATTACTGTCAGAGAAGCTTGCAAAGTTTGGGGCTTTGATCCGACAAAAGAATATGCTATACAGGGCTTTGGCAATGCCGGTCAGCGTGCAGCACTTTTACATAAAGAAATACTTGGAGGCGGAAAACTTGTAGCTGTTAGTGATTCACGCGGAGCAATCTATAATAAAGATGGTTTTGATCCGCTGGAATTGGTTCAGCATAAACTTAAAACAGGAAGCATACAAAAATTCCCTGGTGCAAAGGTTATTCCTCACGATGATCTTCTTGAATTAGATGTTGAGGTTTTATACCCCGCTGCTCTGGAAAATGCTATAACGTCTGCAAACGCCAGTAAAATAAAGGCAAGAATTGTGTGTGAACTTGCAAACGGACCAACCACTCCTGAGGCAGACTTAATTCTCTATAAAAATGGTATTCATGTTATTCCGGATATTCTTGGGAGTGCAGGAGGTGTTACTGTTTCTTACTTTGAAATGGTTCAGGATAAATACACATACTTCTGGGATGAAGATGTTGTGCATCAGAGATTAGATAAAAAACTTACACAAGCCTATCACAGAGTTCAGGAAGCAATCAGAGAAAAAAATGTTCATCCGCGTCTTGCAGCTATGGTTGTGGGTGTTGCACGTGTTGCCGAAGCATGTAAACTGCGTGGCTGGGTTTAATAGTTTTATAGGTAAATAAAAGTGAATATCAGAAATACATTAGCAACATTAACATTAATATTATTTCTAACGATTTCCTGTAAAGATGAAATAATCTTTACAGATGCACACCTAGCTGCAAATACAGATAAATCGGTTTATAATTCCAGTCAGCTCATAACGGTTAACGTTAAAAACTTCACAAATAAAACAGTTTACATAAACCAATGCGGTGAGAGTTTGCATCAAACACTTATCAAAATTGATTCTTCCTCATCGGGCGGAGGAAGTTTTACTATGGTTTGCAGACAATTAACAAATTACGAGTTAAGAACAGGTAAAGAAGTATCTGATACACTTAGTTTTTTATTACCCGGCAGATATAAGCTAAAATACCTCTACGATTATGAAGATATTGCGCCGGAACTTAGCCGGGAAGAATTATATTCCAATGAATTCGATATTCAGTAATGAATAATAAAAACCTTAATATTGCTTTTCTGATAGAGATTATGGTTGTTTCGGATCAATTATTTCTATAGGTATACTTGGACGGAAAGATATTGCTGCATTAATACTAATAGCAATTCGTCCATTCATTCTTGAGTTTGAATATATTGAACAGGATAAGTCTTACTGACGATTTATACAGACTTAATTATCATACAATAATTATAACATCTCTTTTTATCATTAAGTACTATCTTGTAACTACATTGCATCAAATTATTTACCTGATAGAAGACCATAAGCTTCTGCTGCCGATTATTCCTTTTTTACTGCTTACTCATGGTGTTATGGGACTTGCAGTGAATCAGATTACAAGAAGGAATAAATGATCTCAAACCAATAAAATTATTTTGTAAATTTCGAGTAATAAATTTTTAATGTAATGATATACCAAATAAAAGAAGTTAATTCAAACAGTCTCTTTAAAGATTTTATTTCTTTCCAGTACAACCTGTATAAAGGTAATAAATATTTTATACCTCCTTTACGCAGCGATGAAAAAAAGACTCTTGATAAAAATCTGAATCCTGCTTTTGATTTCTGTGAAGCTAAATACTGGCTTGCTTATAAAGATGATAAAATTGCCGGCAGAATAGCCGGGATAATCAATCATAAATACGCAGAGAAATGGAAAGTTAAAAAAGCACGCTTCGGCTGGATAGATTTTATTGACGATGAAAAAGTATCCTCCCTTTTATTAAATGCAGTGGAAAACTGGGCTAAAGAAAAAGGTATGGATGAAATCCACGGCCCGCTTGGATTTACCGATATGGACGGCGAAGGAATGCTTATCGAAGGTTTCGAAGAAGAAAGCACTTTAGGAAGCATATATAATTATCCGTACTACCCTGTTCATCTTGAAAAACTGAATTACATAAAAGATGTTGACTGGATTGAGTACAATGCAAAAATTCCGGATAGGATTCCTGAAAAGATTGAACGGATTGCAAAAATTTCTGCTGAGCGAAATAAACTAACATTGCTTAAGCTGAAAACTGTCAAGGAAGTTTCAAAATATGCTTATGATGTTTTTTACATGATAAATGAAACATACAAAGATCTTTATGGTTTTGTTGAACTTTCAGATAAACAGATTGACGGTTATGTAAAACAATATTTTTCATTTGTGCGTCCTGAGTATGTTCCGCTTATTGTTGATGAACATGGTAAACTTGCCGGCTTCGGTATTACCATGCCTTCATTAAATAAAGCTTTAAAGAAAATGAATGGAAGGCTCTTTCCTTTCGGGTTTTTATTACTGCTTCGTGAGATGAAAAGGAGCAAATCCCTTGATCTGTATCTTACGGCAGTAAGAACTGATATGCAGAACAAAGGTGTGAATGCAATGCTTATGGCTCAGATATACAGAGTTTGTATTAATAATGGAATTAAAACCGTTGAAACTAATCGGGAACTTGAGACAAACATTAAAGTTCAATCCCAGTGGAAATTTTTTGAAACCCGCCAGCATAAAATAAGAAGGTGTTATAAGAAAAAGTTATAGTTTTTTTTCTTATCTGTCATTCCTTGTCTACTTAAATTTCTTTCTTATCAATTTTGTATATTTGCTTCAGTTTTTCACTCCATCCTTATGCAAGAAATAATAGTTATACAGGATATCGTCGTAATTCTTCTGGTTTCTCTGCCAATCATTTTTCTATTTAAAAAAATCAATATTCCTAGCATAGTCGGATTCCTTATAGCAGGAATGATTATCGGTCCATACGGATTCAGATTAATTAATGACAGCGATTCAATAAATGCCCTTGCACAAATGGGAGTTATTACGCTACTGTTTACAATTGGGCTGGAAATATCTTTTAAAGATCTTGCCCGGATGAAAAGATTTGTATTCATTGCAGGTACATTGCAGGTCGTTCTTACAGTAATTATTTCTGCGCTTATATCAATGGCGCTGGGATTGAGCACAACGCTGTCGATATTTATCGGAATGCTGATCAGTGTTTCTAGCACTTCTATAATTCTTACTTTACTTACTCAATCCAATGAACTTGATACCCCGCATGGTCAGATAGCTTTGAGTGTATCAATTTTCCAGGATCTTGCCGTGGTTGCAATGGTTCTTTCGCTTCCACTACTCAGCGGACGAGATGATTTTGAAATCACTTCAATTTTCCTGCAGTTGTTATTTGCTTTCGGTGCTGTCGGAATGATCTATATCGCGGCAAAATTTCTTATTCCATATGTTATGATTCATCTTGCCCGGGCACGTACAAGGGAAGTTTTTACAATAGGCACAATTCTAATTCTTCTGGGAACGGCGTATTTAACTTATTCAGTAGGTTTATCTTTTGCTTTGGGTGCTTTTATAGCAGGGTTGATCTTGTCTGAATCGGATTACAGTTCACAAATCGTTTCCGAGATCCTTCCCTTTAAAGATGTATTCATAAGTTTATTTTTTGTTTCAATTGGTCTGCTGCTGAATATTCAGCTTGTGCTTGCTTATCCTCTTTTGATTATTCTTATAAGCATCGGTATTATTTTACTGAAGGCTGCTATAGTATTTTTTATTGTGCTGCTTATCAGGTATCCCATCAGGATTGCTGTAATGTCCAGCCTTATGCTGGCACAGATAGGGGAGTTTGCATTTGTACTAGCACAGGCAGGCAACAGTGAGGGTATAATTACCGAGGAATACTATAACGCATTCCTGGCATCATCAATCTTCACTATGATACTAATTCCGATTATATTCAAACTTGCGCCGGTATTAGGATATGAATCATCAAAGCTCGCACCTCACAGAAGGAATACGGTTGATGAAAAGGAAAAATTCTCAGGACACGTTGTTGTTGCAGGCTATGGTCTTAATGGAAAAAATCTTACACGCGTATTGAAAGAAACCGGAATAAAATACATTGTTGTAGAAATGAATCCCGATACGGTCAGGGAAGAAAAACAAAAGGGTGAGAAAATTATTTTTGGCGATATAAGCAAGTTAGAAATTCTTGAGGACGTTTGTATTAATAGAGCAAATGTGCTTGTATTTGCTATTTCAGATCCGGGAACAACAAGAAGATCGCTTTCACTGGCAAAGCAGCTTAACCCGAATATCTATACTGTTGTAAGAACAAGATATGTAAATGAAATTGATGAGCTTGCAAAACTCGGTGCTGATGCAATTATACCTGAAGAATTTGAAACTTCACTTGAAATTTTCAGGAAGGTATTGGAAAAATATCACATTCCGCTTAACATTATTATGAAGCAGGTAGCTATTATCAGAAATGAATCTTATAAGCTGCTTCGTAAAGATGAGAAAGAACCCACTTCATTTATTCACCTTGATGAAATATTAGCTGCCGGTTTAACAGAAACCTATTTTGTTAATGATGATAATCCCTACATTGGAAAAGAACTGACTGAAATCAACCTGCGTGCTGAAACTGATGCAACTATAATTGCTATTGTAAGAAACGGGAATAATATTACGAATCCTTCCGGCAAAGAAAAACTTCTTGCCCGCGATACTTTAGTAATAACCGGCACACACGTCTCGGTTGATAAAGCAATAATGTATTTAAATGGTGAATTAGAAGACTAAATATTTTACAACATTCCAACATTCCACGTTTATAAACAATTAACATGCCTTGTTCACTTCATTATAAAAAAGTAGCTACCTCTTTAATCGTTTTCTTAGTTATAACAGGCTCCTTCGCATCCTTAGCCGGATAACCAACAACAAGTATGAGATAAGGTCTTTCATTCTCAGGTCTTTCCAAAATTTTATTTAAGAAATTCATCGGACTTGGTGTATGCGTTAAACTTACAAGCCCTGCATTATGAATTGCAGTTATTAGAATACCTGAAGCGATACCAACTGACTCCTGCACATAATAGTTTTTTTCTTTTTGACCATCTGAATTAGTTTCATAAGATTTTGCAAATATAGCAATCAGATACGGCGCTGTTTCAAGAAAAGGTTTATGTTCATCAGTACCAAACGGCTCAACAGCATTTAACCATTCCTTAGGTGCTTTTCCTGAATAAAATTCCCTTTCCTCCTCTTCCGCAGCTATTCTTATTTGCTTCTTAAAAATCGGATCACTAATAACCACAAAATGCCACGGCTGTTTGTTTGCACCGCTTGGGGCAGTACTGGCAGCTTTAATGCAATTCTCAACAACTTCCTGAGGAACTTTCTTATCAGCAAAATCTCGTACTGTTCTTCGCCGTTTTAAGTCCTCATAAAACAGTTTTGATCTTTCTTTCATAACCTCTTCAGGATATTCGATGTACGAGGCAAGCGGCACAAATTTATCGTAATGCATTTAATCTCCGGAATTTTTATCCCAAAATACCCACTGCTTTGGTATGTAAACAAATTAATAACCCGACTTTTGATTTTATTATTGTTATTTTTTGATTAACAAACCGGAGAAATATAAAATGAAAAAGAAAGTAGTCCTGAGCGGCAGTCTTAAAGATATGGTAACCTACTGCACAGCTATTTATGAAATGACGGGTAAAGTAATCCCCGAAGTAATAGAGAATATTGTTAAGCAGAGCCCGATTTTTGAGAATAAAAACTTCTATACAAATGTGCTTGGCACAGTTCAGAAAACAACAGTAACAAGAAATTCAAAAGTTTTTATTAATAATAATGTTATATCCCTGCAAATACGATATGAAATTCTCCGGATGGTAGATATAGAATTGACAGAAAAAGATGAGCAGTGGATAAAGAACGATGTTGAAAGTCTGCTGAAGCATTTTGAGGTTTTGCTTCAATCGTTTGAAGAAACACCGAAAGAATCTGAAAAAGCCGAGTAACGGTATAAGATGAAACTTGTGATATTAATTATAATAATAATTTACAGCTTCCCCGCTGCTGCACAGTATAAAGATCAGGAAATTGAATCGCAGAACGGATATTATTGGCTATTACTTAGCAGCCCTGTTCCTTATACTAATCCCAGGCATGATTTTCTGAGCGGAATGCTGGAGAGGTATAAAATTATCAGGATTGCAGAGAATAAGGACTATCTTAGCGATTGCAGAAAAGAACTGAAAAATCTCCAGGAAGATATGACGCTGAAGTCATTTGGTCTGGATGTTGTTGTGAAAGCAATTAATAATTTTTATTCGTTTCAAGAAAATTTGGAAATTTTAATTGTTGATGCTTATTGTTATTGTGTAAAGGAAATTGCAGGTGCTGGTAATGAGGAACTAAGCAGATACAAAAATGAACTTATTAAAAGGTATAAAAACTAAAACTCCAGCCTCGTCTGATTAATTTTCTGATGTTTCTTGCCGGTTTTATGTTCCTTAAGAAATTCCCCGAAATCTTCTTTAGAAATTATATGAATTTTCCCTACCTGAGTGGCTTTCAGATTACCGGCTTTAATATGATATAAAACCGCAGATCGGCTGAGATTCAGAAGTTTTGCAACTTCAAGCACGCTAAAGAATTCTTTCATTGCTACGTACTTTCAAAGTAAATAAACTTTAACAGCTTGAAATTTAAGCAGTTATAACCTCAGTTTCAATTATTCAGAACCGATTTATTAAGAATCAGAATTCAAAAAATATTGTGAAACACGCCAGAGCACTTAAAAACAGGCAATGACATGTTCCCAATAGAAATAATTTATAACAGCTTAAATTTGTTTAATAATATTTCCTTCGCGATCAAGCAATACAGGATCACCAAAACCTAAGTTCTTTAACGGCTCAAGCTGAGTTGATGCATCTCCAACAATAAGATAAATCATTTTATCCGGATGAATATACTTTTGAGCAAACAATTTATGCTCATCAAGTGTCATTTTAATAATTTGCTGCTCTTCATTCTTAATATATTCATAAGGAAGATCGTAGTTGGAAATAGTATTCAGCATTCCTCTTAATGCGCCAAGTGTTTCAAATCTTAGTGCATTAGATTTTACCAGTGCGTTCTTAGTAAACTCCAAATCTTCTTTACTCACACCGTTACGGTATTTATTAAATTCATCATAGAAGATCTGAACTGATTCAAAAGTTGCGTTAGACTGCACACTTGAGGAACCGACAAAAACTCCCGGCAGATTGGCTCCGGTAAAATTTGTTCTGGCTCCATAAGTAAAACCTTTTTCTTCGCGAAGAATAAGATTAACAATTCCGCTGAAACTTCCGCCAAGTTTGTAGTTCATTACAGTGGCTTTGTGAAAATCCGGATTACTGTATGCAAGCCCTATGTGCCCTATTCGCAACTCGGATTGTTTTGCATTTGGTATATCTATAAAATATACAGCAGGTTTTTCCGGCATTGAAGGAATTTGAAATTCAGGTAAAGTCACATTTTTATTATCCCAGCCATTAAGCGATGAAAATAATTTCACAGCTTCATCTTCTGTAATGTTTCCTGTGATTGCAATACTTGCAACAGAGGCTGAGAAATATTTATCATAATAATTTTTCAGATCGTCAATTGTAATTTCTTCTACTGTTTCTGTTGTACCTGTTGTTTCATATGCAAGAATATGATTCTTTCCGTAAACCAGCTTGTTGAATACTGACCCTGCAATAGCAGAAGGATTTGCTTTACTTCTGTTAATTCCTTCAATTGTTTGTTTCTTTATTCGATCAAATTCTGTTTCATCCCAGCGGGGTTCAAATAGTATTTCTTTAACAATATCGAATGTTTCATCCAACTTTGAAGATAAACAATTAGCCTGTATTATAATTGATTCATTCGAGGTGAACATTTGTATTCTTGAACCAAGCTTTTGAATTTCTTCCTGCAGCTCAAGAGGAGTTTTATTTTTTGTTCCTTCCATCATTAAACTGCTGACTAGATTTGCAACTCCTACTTTATTCAAATCATCAAGCTGCTTACCGCCTTTTAAAGTAATCGAAAATTCAACCAGCGGAAGCTCATTATGTTCAATTCCAAGAATTTTAATTCCGTTTTTAAGTTTTGCATCCCATATTTCAGGAAGCTTCAATAAAGGATCCGGTCCGAAAGCAGGCTGAACACTTCTATCAAATGAAGAAGGAATTTTTTCAACATTAAAATCAACTTTAACAGATTTTAATTTGAGGTTTGCTGCTTCCTGCTCTTCAATTGTTTCTTCCTCAACAGGATATCTTGCTGAATTTTCTGCAGCCAATTCAAGCTTACCTTTAGGAACAAAACTGGTTAACACGTAATGTTTATTCTTAATGTACTTTTCATAAGCATTCCATATGTCATCTGTAGTAACGGCTAACCTGTTTTTTAGATCCTGTGTAATGAAATCCGGAGAACCGGCAAACTCATTATACTGTGCTAATTGAAATGATTTCCCAAGCACGCTTGATATTCCATTGTAAAAAGCATTTTCGGTTCTTGCTTTTACACGATCAAGATCCTCATCAGTGAAACCCTCCTTTTCAAATCTCTCGAATGCTTCGAAGATTGCCTTCTCAACTTCTGTAAGATTAGTTGTTGGAAAGGTTCTGATTCTTGTCTGGAACACACCTGCAATTTCACCGCTGCTTTGATAGGCCATAACTGATGGTGCAAGTTTTTTCTCTTCAACAATAACCTTATATAAAGGAGCTTTTTTGCTGAATGCAAATAACTCGCCAAGCAAAGAAAGCGCATAAGATTCTTTGTTGTATTGTTCAACTGTTGGAAAAACCATATTCAACTCAGGCGATTGAGCAAAGTTATCTTCATGAAAAGCTCTTTTGGTTTCGCTCAGCTTAACAGGCATTGGCGGCAGATCAGTAATCGATTCTGAGGAACTAATTTCACCAAAATATTTTTCCACCCATTGTTTTGCCTGTATTATATCAAAATCACCGGCAATAACAAGAGTTGCATTGTTCGGTCCGTACCATTTTGTATAAAAATCTCTTATGTCTTCAAGAGTTGCATTTCTTAAATCGTTTAACGAACCGATCACTTGCCATTGATAGGGATGATCTGCAGGATAAAGCAGTTTATCGATAATATAGCTTGTATGGCCATAAGGCTGATTATCATATCGCTGTCTTTTTTCATTCTGTACAACTTCCTGCTGATTTATAAATGCATCTTGCGTAACAGTGCTGAGAAGGTAACCCATTCGGTCGGCTTCCATCCAAAGTACCATTTCAAGAGCATTGTTTGGTACAACCTGAAAATAAATTGTTCCGTCTTTCCAGGTACCGCCGTTTAATGTTCCACCGGCATTCTGAATTTTTTTGAAGAATTGATCCTGACCAACGTGCTGCGATTCCTGGAACATCATATGTTCGAATAAGTGAGCGAACCCGGTTCTGCCCGGAATCTCTCGATTAGAACCAACGTGGTATTGAATAGCAACTGCAGTGATTGGATCTGATTTGTCCAGATGCAGAACAACCTGAAGCCCGTTTTTTAATGTGTACTTTTCAAAGTCTATCTTAAATTCTTTCTGATCAGAAGAGATTATTGCAGAAGTAAAAAATAGGATAAACGAAATAATGAAAATTTGATTTAGTCGCATCTCCACCTCGGAATATTAATCAAAAATGTTATTTGTTATGTAAAATTATGAATATTGGCTGATAAAAGAAGTGTAATCTTATGGCTGGTAAATAAAATTCATGAACGGAATATAGCCTAAATCATATTATTGATCTGGTATATTTGAGGAAAAACTGGTTTCAGGCCTCAAAAACCGTCTGCTGAGAAGTTCTTCTTCTCTGAACCCTGTCCTTCACAATAGCTGAAATAAATGCCGCTGAAAATATTATTCCTGCTGCAAGAAAAACGAGTAAAGCAATGGATTTTGTATCTAAACTGCCGAGCATAAATTTTATCATTATTAAGGTTAAAAAAATTGTAATGGCTTTGATTAAGAACGCAGAACTATTTCTAATAGCATTCAGATTATCTTTGATTAACGCCTGCATAATATCACCATAATTTTGTTGCCCAAAAATAATAAGCAATCAATAATTCAAAGTTAAGAGTAAGTTAAATCTATGTTAAGAGATTGTTAAGTGTTTACCAGATTAGCCCGGGTTAAAGGTTTTACTTTTTCATTTTTTGTGTAATTTAGAACGTAATTTTTCAAACCAGATTTTATAGAAGGGTTAAAATGAAAAAGTTTTTAATATTTGTCCTGCTGGTTGCTGCCGGATACTTTGCTTATGAGTATTTGATAAAAGAAAAAGAAGTACTGGAAATAAATGCTGATAAGCTGCTTTCAACAGCGCATTCAATGGATGCAGATGCTCCTGCATTATCTCCTACCAGAACTGGTGCTGTAGGAGGAACAGTTAAAAATATCAGCGATAAGGTTGTTACAAATATTGTTCTTAAGTATCAGATGGATGCAAAACCTGTTGAAGCCCGAATTGACAGACTTGAGCCGGGTGAAACAAAAAACTTTTCTACGCAAAGTGTAAGTCTTAGATATGCCGATCCATCCTTTTATCTGGAAGAAGTAACATACGACTGATTTAATAATAAAATTACACTTTATTGAACTCGCAATTATTACTGTGAGCATTCATTTCAATTTGAATAGTTGTATGCTCAATTCCGAATTTATCGTGAAGTTGTGAACAAACTTTTTTGAGAAACAAATCATCTTCGGGCACGGCTGGCATAACAAGATGTGCGGTTAAAGCTATTTCAGTTGTGCTCATTGCCCATATATGCAGATCGTGTACTTCCTTCACTCCTTCAATGGCGTTTAAAAAATCTGCAACGTCATCGAAACTAATGCCCTGGGGTACAGCATCCATTGAAAGAAAGAAAGACTCTTTAAGCAAGCCCCATGTGCCAACTGTAATAACAATAACAATTATTAAACTGATAACCGGATCTATCCAGTACAAATGTGTAATAGAAATTACCAGTCCGGCAAGAACAACCCCAAGTGAAACAGCAGCATCTGCAGCCATATGAAGGAATGCACCTTTAATGTTAATATCTTTTTTTCTTCCAGTAAAAAACAGTAAAGCAGTAATAGTATTGATTACTACACCAATTCCTGCAACTATCATTATAACATTTCCGGCAACAGGTTCCGGTTGAATAAATTTTCTTATTGCTTCAACAGTAATTGCGCCTACTGCAATTAATAAAATAACAGCATTGAACAATGCAGCAAGTATTGTTGATTT
>DATHSU010000230.1:0-3161 GCA_035463895.1 Ignavibacteriaceae bacterium
CTAATATCAGCAGCGGTGTTTATTTCTATAGATTGGAAACAACTGCTGTTAATGGTCAGAACTTCACATCAGTTAAGAAGATGATATTAACGAAATAATTCGAATAAAAATTTCTTAACATCTAAAGCCGGTCCTTAAAAAGACCGGCTTTTTTATTTATTTCTATTAACCGCAAAAAAATCCAACAAATAAAATGTAAAAAGCTTGACAAAAAATGATAAATTAAGTAAACTAAAATGTGTCAATAAATAACTAATTCATTTATTTATCTCACATCATTTCGGAGGCGTTATGTTCAAAAACCTTTACTCACTTTTTTTCATTTCTCTGTTCTTCTTTTCCTTCAACACTTTATTTGCGCAAGCTACTGATTCATATGATGGACCAGTTGAAGACATTACTCTTCATCAGGAATCGATTAGCTTTGAAGGGGGGGAAGACGTTCTTTGGGACAACGGACCCATAATTACATTACCCGGTGGAGGGTGTGCAGGTGGTGATGCAAGTGTTTTAGAAACAACTGTTGGTGGTCATACTCTGTATGGCTGGAACGTAAATAAAACAGCTTTTTATTATATGGCTGATGATTTTACTAGTACTGCCGAATGGAATATTGACTCAATCAAATTTTTTGCTTATCAAACTAATGCTGCCACACTAACTATAACTGGTGTTTATGTTCAGATTTGGAACGGTGCTCCTAATGCAGGCGGTACAGTTATATGGGGTGATACAACTACAAATAGACTTTCTTTTGCAAGTTTGTCTAATATTTATAGGTCCATTGATACAGATGTAGCTAATTGTGCAAGAAGGGTACAGGAAGTTGTGGCTTTCATTGGCACTAACCTACCACCCGGGCAATACTGGTTACAATGGGGAATTACTGGCTCTGCAGCTTCAGGTCCCTGGCAACCTCCTGTTACAATACCTGGTCAGGCAGTAACTGGAGATGCATTACAGAAAACTCCTACAGGATGGCAAGCCGCTTTGAATGGTACTACATCTCCAAACGGTGCCCCGTTTATAGTATATGGTACCTCTGGTATTCCTTGTCCTGTTGAACCTGCTACAAATCCTTCACCTGCCAATGGTGCTACTGATGTTCCAATTTCCGGAAATACTGCAACCTGGACAAACGGTTCCGGTGCGACTGCAGTTGAAGTTTGGTTTGGACCTGTAGGTAATTTAGTCCAGGTTTATGATGGAGTTCCAATCACTTCATTTTCTTTAGCTCCGGTTGAACCATTAAACTACTTCACGGATTATGCCTGGAGAGTAGTCTGTAAAAATGATACTTGTGCAGGCGGGCCAGTTGCAACCTGGACATTTAAGACCGAAAATATTCCGGGTTTGAATATTTTAACGGCGAATCCCGGTCCAGCTAATAATGGCGGCTCTGCCAACTGGGCAATGTTTTTTGATTTAATTGCTGATCCTGACTATACAGTAGAAGTATTCCAGATGACTACAGCAAGCGCTGCTGGTGCAGGTGTAAATTTCAATATAGAATTTTTTGTCAGAACAGGTACTGCACTTGTCGGACCTGTTGGTAGCGGCCCCGGCAGCTCTTCTGCTGGCTGGACGTCATTAGGTTCTGTACCTGTTACACAAGGCAGTACTGCAAGTGGTGTCTCATTGCCATTTTCAACTCCGCCAATTGTCATAAATCCTGGTGATACTTTAGGTGTCGCAATGCAGTTCCTTGGAGTAGGTCCGCGTTATTCTGGCTCTGGAACAAATCCATATGGAATTTATTCAAATACACATCTTACTTTGATTACAGGTGATGTTCGCTCAGCTCCTTTCACAACTACCGGTTCATTCTTTAGTTCAAGAGAATTAGTTGGTGAGTTATATTACAATGCTACAATAATACCGGTTGAACTCACCTCATTCACAGCTTCTGTCACTGATGCAAGAGTGACTTTGAATTGGTCAACAGCAACAGAAACAAATAACCAGGGCTTCACAGTTGAAAGAAATAATGGTAATGAATTTGCTGCGGTTGGATTTGTTAATGGAAAAGGAACAACAACCGAAGTTCAGAACTATAGTTTTGTTGATGCTGGCGTTACTCCTGGTTCATACAGTTATAGATTGAAACAGGTGGATTTCGATGGAACATTTGAATACTCAAACACAATCGAAGTAGAAGTACTTGCTCCAAAAGAATTCGCATTGAATCAGAACTTCCCGAATCCTTTCAACCCAAGTACAATGATTACTTTCAGCTTAGCTGTAGATGCAAAAGTTAGCCTGAAGGTATTTGATATATTAGGGCAGGAAGTAATGACAATAGTAAACAACAACTTAAGTGCAGGCGCACATGAATATACATTCGATGCATCAAACTTTAACAGTGGTGTTTACTTCTACAGAATAGAAGCAACAGCAGTAGATGGTCAGAATTTCACATCAGTTAAGAAGATGATTTTAACGAAATAAAATCAATAAATCTTAATTGACATTAAAAACCCGAAGAGAGTTTCTTCGGGTTTTTTATTACTTTATCTCAAGCTCATTTATAAAAATCTATATCAGAATCATCCTCATCATCTTGTTGAGGCATTGTAAACATTGAGCTTAACATATCCTTAAACTGCAACCCTGATTCAATTTTGAACTTACTAAGCATTGAAAATTCTGCAAGTCCGTGCAGTACAAACTCCATAAACAGAAGGGAAGTGGCTTCATCCGCATCCGGCTGATAAGTGTCAATAACTTTTTGCAGACCCGGAATGAGTAATAGAGTCTTTTTATATTCTTTATTGGAAACATCGTTTAATATGTCAATATGATTTCCGCTGCTGAACCAGTTAAATATCTCCATGTATGGGCTGGCAGTCTGTTTTTTCTTTAGTAACTCCGGATTTGGAAAATACTTTTCAAATATTTTTTTGATCGATTTGTTAATCAGTATCTGAGCTACTTTTGACGAACCTTCCTGTTCGCCTTCATAAACCAATTCAATTTTACCTGTTAATGCGGGAATTATTCCGTTAAGGTCAGAAATCCTTACAAAAGTATTTTTTTCATTGTTAAGTATTTTTCTTCGTTCTGCAAAACTTATTATGTTCTCTAAAGCCGAAATTTTAAACCTTGCTAAGACACCGCTCTTCTCCTCAATTTATTCACTATCTCTAGCTTCAAAAGCTATT
>DATHSU010000231.1:0-2448 GCA_035463895.1 Ignavibacteriaceae bacterium
TTGTTCCAAGCGGAGTTATGGGAAACCAAATTTGTCTCAATGTTCTCACGAACCCGGGTGATGAAGTAATCTGTGAACGTGATGCACATATATTTAATTATGAATCAGGTTCGCCTGCAGCACTAAGCGGGATTCAGCTTCATCCGGTTAAAGGTAAAATGGGTGTCATTACTCCTGAACAAGTTGAACCACTAATCCGTCCAACTTCCGCTTATTATATGCCTCGTACAAAAGTAATTGAAGTAGAAAACACTCATAACCGTGCAAGCGGAGCTGTCTGGCCGATTGATAATATTGTTTTATTAAAAAATATGGCTAAAAAACACAATCTGTATTATCATCTTGATGGTGCAAGAATCTGGAATGCATCTATTGCTACCGGTATTTCAGTAAGTGAGTATACATCACACTTTGATACTATGTCATGCTGTTTATCAAAAGGACTTGGTGCCCCTGTTGGTTCTATTATTGCCGGAACTAAAGAATTTATTAAGGAAGCCTATCGTGTTCGAAAAGGTTGGGGAGGTGGAATGAGACAGGTTGGTATTCTTGCTGCTGCAGGTTTGTATGCGCTCAAAAATAATATTAAGCGATTAAAAGAAGATCATGATAAGGCGAAATATTTAGCTGAAAGAATACTTGCAAATCCGAATCTTGAAATTGATATGAATGCTGTTCAGACAAATATTTTATTATTTCATCCTAAAACATTATCTGTAGAGGACGGAATTAAAAGATGTAAAGAAAAAGGATTGTTGGTTTCAGTAGGTAAAATAGATTTAATCCGTGCTGTCACTCATCTCGATGTTTCAATGGTTAAAATAGAAAAAGCTGCTGATATTCTGGATGAGGTTTTTGTATAATGGATTTAAAAGATTTTAAACATAAAACAACTGTAACGGTCCGTTTCCACGAAGTCGATATGCTTGGTGTATGCAATAATGCTGTTTACATTAATTATTTTGAGCATGCACGGTTGGAATATGTTAAAGCCGCTGGATTAATTCCTGCGGGCGGCATATTTTCCGATGGAAAATTATTTTTTATGGTAAGGAATGAAATTAATTATCTTGGTCATTCATTTTATGATGATGAACTTGATGTATATTCAAAAGTAACTTACATAAAAAATTCATCATTCGGGTATGATCATCTTATCGTAAGAACTAAATCTGGTGAAGTAATTGTTGATGGAAAAGGTGTTGTTGTATTTGTTGATCCTAAAACAAGAAAATCAACTCCCATTACAGAAGATATAATTGAAAAGATAAAAACTTTTGAACCTGATGTAAAAATTATCAGATAATAATTTATACTCAAATAAACATCATTAACCAGTGGAGGGAATTTTATGCATAAACTAGTTTTTGATATCGAAACCTGTTCATATTCGTTTGATTCTCTTTCCGATAGCCAGAAAGAGTATCTGCTGCGGTATGCAGATAAAGAGTCCGACCCTGAAAAACGTCAGCAAATGACTGACGAAGCAATTCGTTACACTTCTCTTTATCCTTTTACAGCAAAATGCATTGCAATCGGAATGTTTGATATGAACAAAGAAAAATCATATGTTTATTATGAATCAGAGCAAAAGGAGGAATGGATATCAGAAGATCAATCTGTCCACTATAAAGGATTGACTGAACGAGAAATACTGGAATCGTTCTGGCGGGTTGCGAATTATGTTGATCAGTTCATTACATTCAACGGTCGTAATTTTGATGTGCCTTTTTTAATGCTTCGTTCTGCAATGCTTGGTGTTAAGGTTTCAAAAAATTTAATGGGCTACCGTTACGGTGATATTCATATTGATCTCCTCGAACAGTTTACATTTTATGGCACCACAAGAAAATTCAATCTGGATTTTTACTGTAACGCTTTTGGTATCGAATCACCGAAGTCCAAAGACATTTCCGGAATGGAAGTGAAAAATCTTTATGAAGCGGGAAGAATAAAAGATATTGCAGTTTACTGCTCTAAAGATATTTATGCGACATATCAGTTGTTTAAGATTTGGGAGGAATTATTAAAATAGCCGGTAGCCGCAACTTTCAGGTTGCGGTAAATAGTTCAGCAGAAAGCACTCAGGCTGAAGCCTGTCTGCCGAAGAGGCAGGCCTGAGGCTACCTTTTAATAATTTTGAAGGCTTCTTTTCCTACTTTCCCTTATATTTCCATATAAAATTTTCAAACTATTTCATCTAAAAAATATCATCTATGAAAGAACCTGAAGTAACTTTTGAGCTTGCACTTGAACATGGACTCATAAAAGAAGAATATGACCGTGTATTAAAAATACTAGGTCGCACTCCAACTTTTACAGAACTTGGAGTATTTTCCGTAATGTGGAGTGAACATTGCAGTTATAAAAACTCAATTTCTCAATTAAAAACTTTACCACGCAGCGGTGGAAGGTTATTAGTTGAAGCAGGTGAAGAAAATGCCGGAC
>DATHSU010000232.1:0-1856 GCA_035463895.1 Ignavibacteriaceae bacterium
CTCTTCAGCTTTTTTATCATCGGGATTTCTATCCGGATGATATTGCATAGCTAATTTTCTATATGCTTTTTTTAGTTCTTCTTTTGTAGCACTTCTTGAAACGCCAAGTACTTCATAATAATCTCTTTTATTCATATAGACTATACTTCCCTATCACTTTCGAGGTCTTCACTTACAATAACCTGTGAATGACGAATAACTTTATCCTTATAAACGTAGCCGGACTGGACTTCCTCAAGAACTGTGTGGGCTGGAACAGAATCATTTGGCTGCTGCAATATAGCTTCGTGGTAATGTACATCAAACGGCTGCCCGATTGCACCAATCTTTTTAATACCCTGTCCTTCTAATGTTTTCATCAGTTTATTGTAGACTAATCTGAGACCATCTTCAATAGTTGAAATATCCTTGGCATCTTTTATATGCTGGAGCGATCTTTCAAAATCATCAATAACAGGCAGAAGTTTAATTATAAATGATTCTGCTGCATATTTAAGAAGATTGAGCTGTTCATTTTCAGTTCTTCTTTTATAATTTTCAAACTCAGCAACCTTTCTAAGATACTTATCCTGCCATTCATTTACCTGTACTTCAAGAACTTTTAATTGATCCTCCTGCGGTACTTCATTTTGATTTAGTTCATCTGCAATATTTTGTTCGACATTATTTACTTCATCTTTATCGTGTTTATGTTTTTCTTCTTTCATCTTATCTTTGCTCATTTTAATAAATAACCTCCTGAAATTTATTTGTCTTGTTTTAACATTTCGGATAACATTTTTGCAATGTAATCAACTATAGCGACAACTTTTGAATATTCCATTCTTTTAGGTCCAATAATACCAAGTGTACCGGAAGTTTCGCCGTAATTATATTCTTTACTTACAAAACTATACTCATCTAATTTAATATTTTTGTTTTCTCTACCAATTGATATTATGACATCATCAGCATTTTTATCCCGCTTTTCCAGTATATGAATGATAATATCTTTATCTTCAATCAGTTCAATAACACTTTGAAATTTTTCCGGATTTTCAAATTCCGGCTGAGTTAACACATGTTTGGCACCTGTTATATAAACCCGTTCATCCTTTTTTGAATCAATAAATATTTTATCTACAGAATCAACAAAAATTCTTATAATGGGTTTTTGCTCATCACTTACATCACTAAATCTTTCCTTAAAAGATTTTCTAATCTCATCTAAAGTTAAACCGCTTAATCTTTCATTCAATAATGACTCAACGTAGGTTAACTGAGATTCTTTTATCTCTGCTTTAATTTCCAGTGTAATAGTTTTTACCAGTCCAGATTTAATACTCAGAACTATCAGTAAACGAGTTGATGAAAGAGTAACAAGTTGAATTTTCTGAAGCACACCACGGTCTAATTTTGGATAAGTTACACAGGCTATCTGACTTGTTATCTGGCTCATAAGTTTAGATGCTAATCTAAAAAGATCATCTGTGTCTTCTATTTTAGTACTAAAGCTTTTTTTGATTATGCTCTTTTCTGCCTGGTTAAGACTTGGGATTTCCATTAATGAATCAACATAAAATCTATAACCTTTATCCGTTGGTACTCTGCCAGCTGAAGTATGCGGATGATTTATGAATCCGGATTCTTCAAGATCGGACATAATATTCCTAACGGTAGCTGGTGAAAAACCTATATCGTATTTTTTAACAATATATCTTGACCCAACCGGCGCGGCAGTAAGAATAAACTGCTGGACGATTGATCTAAGAATGCTTTTTTCTCGTTCGTTTAATTCTTCGTCTATCATAAAATACAGTGTAAAAAGATACAGAAATTGGAGTGCAAATATATCAATTATTCAAAAACTTTGCCGA
>DATHSU010000233.1:0-4534 GCA_035463895.1 Ignavibacteriaceae bacterium
GAACAATAGAGATTGGCCAGGGCTTTTGGAAAAGGAACTGCTTAAGAAAGACGGTTTTAGTAAAGTAAAAGTTCATAACCTTTGCAGACAGTGGTATTCAAAACAGCACATTCTTATCAATTACATTCTGAATTTAAGGGAATATAAACCTGATGTTATTATTGTTATGGAGAACATCAATGACATGCTTCACAATGCTGATTTTTCCTGGTTAAGCAACGGTGAGTTCCGAGACGATTATGGCAACTTCCTTGGGCCTCTTACACGTATTATTAAGTATGGCGGTTTTTCAGAATTTCTCCTGAAAACGATAGATGGATTGTGGTATCAGGACAAACCAATTGAAATTGAACTAACGGAGTTCCCCGGCTTAAAAGCTTTCGAAAGAAATTTAAATACTATTATTACTCTGGCCAGAGAGGATGATACAAAAATTATTCTTATGACACAGCCGAACCTTTATAAGGATTCAAT
This sequence comes from Ignavibacteriaceae bacterium, assembly GCA_035463895.1. Lineage (GTDB taxonomy): Bacteria > Bacteroidota > Ignavibacteria > Ignavibacteriales > Ignavibacteriaceae > JAGXRK01. The sequence goes on from DATHSU010000233.1 coordinate 475, forward strand.
GAGTGTCAAAGAGATCAGCTCTCTAGGGATGATTCATGGTGAGGCAATTGGTAATGGAAAAAAATGGGCTTACTCAACAGGCAGGAACGGAATGAGATTATATAATGACAAAATAAGAGAAATTGCTAATACAAATGATGGTGTAGCTCTTATTGATTTGGAAATGCAGGTTCCTAAAACACTTGATTACTTTTATGATGATGTACATTATACCTCAGAGGCATATGATATCATAGCACCCTATATAGCAGAAAAGTTAAAAGAAATTTTAGGGAACTGATTAAAGTTAGGTATGCAGGTGATTTGAGAAAAAAGTTTTAAGCGCTTCTTTTATTCTTCAAAATAATATTTTTCACTGCCTTAAAGAAATACCTTGTATCTGTTTTAAATGGATTCTTTTCATATGCATCAAGATATCTTTTTTCAGATAACTCAATTTCTTTAAGCGTATCGGGCATATCCGCATAAAAAGGAGGTAATAAGCCAGGTTTAAAATTCTTTCTTCTCTCCTGATGTTCAGGTGAGTATAAACTCAGGTAATGGTTGCTAATAGGTCTTACACCAACTATCTTTAAATCACGTTTTGCCCAGTTTATCAGCATAGGCAGTTCATCTATCCACAGCTTTCTGAAGATTTTACCCCAAACTGGTACCCGGAAATCATCTTTGAATTTACCGCCTGATTCAAGTTTATTATGATTATACACAAAGTCCTGTATAAACTCTGAATATGGATACATGGTTCTTAGTTTATAAACATAAATTGGTTTTCCGTCCTTACCCACTCTCTTCATTTTAAAAATCGGACTGTAGAAGAATTTCTTCTGCGGAGTAAAACCGCCGTTCTTTAAAGCTGCAAAGTAAACAACATCATCAACGGCTGCAAGATCAATTATCTTAAAGCCGCAATAAGCTAATCTACCTAATCCTTCTGCAAGAGATATAGCACGGTCTTTTTCCTTACTGAAGGCAGCATAAATCTCTCTCGTAACAGGCAGCTTAGGTAAAATGCGTTTCCAGACAAAATCGAAGAAGTAGAGTATGTTAGCAACCCAGAACGAATTTTTCTTTAAAAATCTTTTGTATCTGTAATGGTGAGGAAGCAAAGCACCTACAAACACGCCGCCTTTGACCAAAGATTTTTTAACATCCAGAATATAAGTGTTAAGATGCTTTTGATCGTTAAGCACGTGGAGGTTTACTATAAGTTGAAATAAATCAGCCGGTTTTTCTGAAATATCATTCGGCTCATCGGATTTAATTATAAGTGATTGCCTGGTATCGAATGAAGCCAGATCGAGCATTGAATCTAAAACTGCAAACACGTCACCGTATTCTTTTAAATACTCAAACTGCAGTTTTTGTTTTACAGTTGATTCATTTACACCTGAGCCTTCAAAGCTGTATTTCGAATCGCTGTTTTTAGCTTTTGATGGAGCGTTAGTGTCTTTTATCTCATAAGCCTTAAGAAAAACTACCGACGGCTCATCAGTTTTATTTTTAATTTTTTCAGCAAACATAAACATTGAAACTAAAGATGATAAAATGGAATATCCTACAAATGCCTGAACAAATATAATTGAAGTCTCGAACTTTAAATCTAAGATTACTAAAGAAAGCACTAACAATGCAAGCATTCTGAGATAAAACTTAATTTGTAATTCTATTGCATTCCATCTGCTGTACGATATTATTGAAGGAATAAATTTATGTGTGGTGGAAGCTGAAACAAGCCAGCTTATATATATTACTGAAATCATTATAAACTCATTTATAGCAAAATCAACAGAAGCCAGAGGTTTGAAAATTCCGAAGTAACAGAATAAAGTCAGAATAAAACCGTCAAAAAGAAGATACCTGACAGAAAGATTTTTGTGCTCAGTAAGACTTACTATTTTTTTTCGCTTTATGCTTAAGAACATACAGTAATAAGATTCCAGAACTAGGCCGAAAAACATTGAGATAAGAGCATAGTCACGTACGGTATCCTGAAGTTTAAACACCTGCAGAAATGTAACAAGTACTGTAAGTGAAATTAAGAATGAATTAAATAAAATTGTGTAAGATTGACCGGATTTTTCCCGTTTAGGCTTAACAAATTTTTGTGAAAAATAAGCTCCAATAGAAAGAGAAATTATTATCAGACCCAATAATATTAGATTATCCCCATAAACGTTAAAAGTTTTTTCTTTTAGAAAATAAAACAGAAAGAAAGCTAAGAAGTAAATAGAAAAGCTGATGGAAATATTAGTAAGTATTTTCCTGTTAAATCCCTTGCGAATATTAAACCCGGAATCGCTTTTTTTAAGCGTAAATTTAGTAAGGTCTAAATTAATTTTTAGTTCATTATCCAATTTAGAGTTGGCCTGAAATAGTTTAGTTGATGAAATTAAATATGTTTATTCCATTTTTATGCCAAAAAACGTGCTGATAATAAGCAAATTTTTATGTTTTTAAGGGCTTTTTTTATCTCAGATTATCGGTTTGTAACAAATCAGTACAATTTTTTAGTACTTAGTTAAATTCTAAGAATTTCGACATTTAAATTGATCAATTTGCAATCAAATCTGCAGCTTCATATCAAATTCGAGGTATTAAATTGAAGAACTGCAGCAGGAAATGGCAATTAGAATGATGCAGCAAAACATCTTTTTGATAAAAAAGGTCTTAAAACAAGAATTTTAAATATTCGAAGTAACAATTATTGCCTGTGATAAAATTTATTATTAATTAATTTATTTCCAGTGTTTACCGCTCTGTAAATTTATATTACATTTTCAAATTTTATATTAAAAAACAGGGATTGAAATCATAAGCCAAATCATGGATTGATACTAGAAGTTTTTCATAATTTACTTTATTTAAACTTCATTCATTAAATCTGTATTGGCGATAAATTATAAAATCATCTTATACAAGCTGTTAAACATTCGAGGTTTTGCTAAAAAGGCAGTTAATTATTAGAAAAATTCTTAATTATTTCAAAAAACCTCGAAGGTTTTTATGAAATGTGCGTAATGTAAGTTATAAATATATTTTATGTGTACTTTTGGCTTCAATCTTGATATAGTTCTGTGACTTTCAAAAACCATTAACACCCGGAATAGAATATTTATGAAAATTACTTTGATTGCCGGTGCACGCCCCAATTTTATTAAAGTTGCGCCTGTTATTAATGCTTTAAAACATGCAAGATCTGAAGGACATAGCATACAATACAGATTAGTACACACCGGTCAGCACTATGACAGTACAATGAGTGATACATTTTTTAAAGAGTTAAGCATTCCTGAACCGGATGTCAATCTTGGATGCGGCGGCGGAACACAGGCGGAACAAACAGCTGCTATTATGGTTGCTTTTGAAAAGGATCTTATTGCAAATCCCTGCGACCTTGTAATTGTAGTGGGTGATGTAACCAGTACAATGGCATGCAGCATAGTTGCTAAAAAACTGAACACGAAAGTCGCACATATCGAAGCAGGTATCCGTTCGTATGATCTTACAATGCCCGAAGAAATAAACCGGATGGTAACAGATTGTCTGGCTGATTATTTCTTCACTACCACTAAATGGGCTGGTGATAATTTGAGAAGAAGCGGAATACCGGATGAAAGAATTTTCTTTGTAGGAAATGTAATGATTGATTCGTTACTTGGTAACCGAAGCAGATTCAGAAAACCTGTTTTGTGGGATGAACTTAAACTGAAAGAAAAATCCTATATCTTGATTACGCTGCATAGACCTGCTAATGTTGATGAAGGAAATAAATTAAAAACCTATATAAAAGAAATTCTGGATAATGTACAGGGACTCCCTGTTATATTTCCTATACATCCCCGCACTGCAAAGATATTTAATGATCTTGGAATTAATGAACCAAACTTAAAAATAACAGAACCCTTAAGCTACCTTGAGTTCAATTACCTGGTAGAGAGGGCAAAAGCAGTACTGACAGATTCCGGGGGCATTACAGAAGAAACAACCGTGATGGGTGTGCCCTGCTTTACCTTACGTAATAATACCGAGAGACCCGAAACCATTGAGATAGGAACTAATG
>DATHSU010000234.1:0-8168 GCA_035463895.1 Ignavibacteriaceae bacterium
TGGTATTATTTGAGATATCTTAATCCCAATATCTCAACTGCAGCGTTTGATGATAATCTTGCCAAGAAATGGACTCCGGTAGATATGTATGTCGGTGGTGCTGAGCATGCAGTTATGCATCTTTTGTATGCAAGATTTTTCCACAAGTTCCTTCGCGATATCGGAATGGTAAACAGTGATGAACCCTTCCAGACACTTGTACATCAGGGAACAATTACAAACTCCGGTGCAAAGATGTCGAAGTCAAAAGGTAATGTTGTTAATCCTGATGAACTCACCGGAACTTATGGTGCTGATGTTTTTAGGATGTACCTGATGTTTATGGGTCCTTATGATCAGGGTGGTGACTGGAGTGATAAGGGCATTTCCGGAGTTGATCGTTTTGTACAGCGCAGTTATGATCTTTTCAATCAGTATATAAATGTTAATAAAGAGTTTACTTCAAAAGAAAAATATGATATTACAGCTCTCTCTGAAGACGAAAAGAAGGTGTACAGAAAAGTAAATCAAACTCTTCACAAACTGAATGAAGAGATTGAACATTTCAGATTCAATACTGCAATTGCTGCTTTAATGGAATTAATAAACGAACTTAAAAACCTGAACAACTGCAGTAAGGAAATTCAGAGTTATACTTTGAACCGATTCGCTACTATGATCGCTCCGCTTGCACCACATCTCGGTGAGGAATGCTGGCAGTTAGCCGGTAATGAAACATCTTTATTTGAAAAACCTGTCTGGTTTGAAGTGGATAAAGATGCTCTCGTTGAAGATATAGTGAACAGTGCAGTGCAGGTAAACGGTAAATTACGTTCAACTGTATCAGTTCCGACAAACAGTGAACAGGATACTGTGAAATCTGTCGTATTCTCTTATGAAAAAGTTACAAAGTTTACTGAAGGTAAAACCATTGTCAAAGAAGTATTTGTAAAAAATAAAATTTATAACATAGTAGTGAAGTAAAATAAAACAATGAATAAACAGGATTTGGAAAAATTAAAGTTCGATGTTGAAACTTCAGCGAAAGAATTACTTGGAGAAAAACTTTTAAAGGTTGTATTATACGGATCATATGCGAGAGGAGATTTTGATTCAGAGTCCGATATCGATTTTGCACTATTATCAAAAATCACTGAAAAAGAAATATCTTTATATAATGACCAAATTGGTCAAATTACAAGCAGGGTTTCAATAGAATATGGCGTCCTTGTATCTATGCTGATCATCAGTAAGGAATCATTTGATGAATATGAAAATGCGCTGCCATTTTACAAAAATCTGATAAAAGAAGGCAAGGTTTTATATGGATAATGCTATTTTAAATTTATCCAAATACCGTCTTAAAAAAGCAAATGAGGAATTAATAATCGCAAAAACATTGTTAAGTAACGACTTTTATGCGAAGTCTCTTAATAGTTCATATTATGCAATGTTCCATGCTACACGCGCTCTATTAGCTTTCGATCAGGTTGACAGCAAAAAGCATTCTGGAATAATTAATTTTTTCAATAACCTTTACATAAAAACAAACAAGATACCAGAGGTCTTTTTCACGCACTTAAGCACGGCATTCAATATAAGACTTCAGTCTGATTATAAAGATTTTTTTATTGCAACAAAAGAAGATGCTGTTAAACAAGTTAATAACGCCTTAAGTTTTATTGAAATGGTCAAAAATTATTTATCAAAGAATATGGAAATGGAATAAATGTTAGATATAAAACTCATTCGTGAAAATCCTGATAAAGTCAGACAATCCATTATCAATAAAAATGAAAAGGACAGAATAGATGAAGTCCTTGAGATTGATAAACAAAGACGTGAACTGATCCTTCAGGCTGATGAACTTAAAGCAAAACGAAATTCGGTTTCATCACAAATTCCACAGATGAAAAAAGCCGGACAGGATACAACCGAAGTCCTTGCAGAAATGAAGCGCGTTTCAGATAATATCACAGGGCTTGATCTTAAACTTCGCGATGCAGAAGAAAAACTTAATGATATTATGATGTACATCCCGAATCTTCCGCACGATTCTGTTCCTGTTGGAAAATCAGCAGATGATAATATCGAGGCAAGACAATGGCTTCCGGATGGATTTAAATTTGAAATCGATTTCAAACCATTAGATCACGTTGAACTTGGCAAAAAGTTAAACATACTCGATTTTGAACGCGGTGCTAAAATAAGCGGATCAGGATTCCCGGTTTATAAAGGTAAAGGTGCAACACTTGAACGTGCATTAATTAATTTTATGATCGATTATCATCTTCAGAATCATGGATATACAGAAGTTTTTCCGCCCTTTTTGGTTAACAGGGAATCAATGAAGGGAACCGGACAACTTCCTAAAATGGAAGATGATATGTACAGCATAACTCTTGATGGTCTGTTCCCTATTCCAACTGCAGAAGTACCGATCACCAATCTTCATCGTGATGAAATACTTAATGAAAAAGATTTGCCTGTTAAATATGTCGGTTACTCAGCATGTTTCCGGCGGGAAGCAGGATCTTATGGAAAAGAATCTAAAGGTTTTCTGCGCGTTCATCAATTCAACAAAGTTGAAATGGTAAAATTTGTTAAACCGGAAACTTCTTATGACGAACTTGAGTTGTTGGTAAAAGATGCGGAAGATATTCTCCAGGCATTAAATATTCCATACAGAATATTAATGCTCTGTACCGGTGATTTAAGTTTTGCAGCAGCAAAATGTTATGATATTGAAACCTGGTCGCCTGCAGAAGATAGATGGCTTGAAGCATCATCCTGCAGCAACTTTGAGGATTTCCAGGCACGCAGAGCAAATATTAAGTTTAGAAATGAACAGACTAAGAAGCCGGAGCTTGTACATACTCTGAATGGAAGCGGACTTGCAACAAGCCGACTAATGGTTTCTCTGCTGGAGACGTATCAAACTCCTGAAGGAAAAGTAATTGTGCCTAAAGTGCTTCAGAAGTATACTGGTTTTAGTGTGATTGATTGAGCAAAGGAAATAGAACACGGACATGCCTACCGGCAGAGGCAGGTTGGACTGATTAGAACGATCTGAACGGATCAGATCTTTTTTATCAATAATCACTTAACTGTGTTCCACATCAATAAGAATGAAAAATTTATCAACCTTAAAAAAATATTTTCTAAGATATAAAACTAAGCTTGCTCTTGGTTTTATATTTATTCTTCTTTCAAATGCCGGGACGGTTTATGTTCCTCTTTTGTTGAAAGATGCAATAAATACTCTCGAAAAAAATATACAGACTGAACTGCTGATTCAATATGCACTTTTGATTGTCGGCACTTCACTTCTGGCAGGTATATTCAGATTTTTAATTAGACAAACTATAATAGTTGTATCAAGAGAAATTGAATTTGATTTGCGCGGTGATTTCTGGGATCATATTCAAAAACTTCCGTTAAGATATTTTCAGAATAACTCTACCGGCAATATCATGGCTCACGCAACCAATGATATTAATTCGGTGAGGATGTTCATTGGTCCTGCTGTAATGTATTCTATCGACACCGTAATAAGATTGCTGATCGTTGTTGCTATTATGCTTACACTTAATACCTGGTTAACTATCTATGCACTTCTTCCTTTACCTTTTTTGTCATATGTCGTCTACCGGATTGGTAAACTAATACACGAAAAGTACACAAAGATACAAGAGACTTTTTCAAGATTAACAGCACGGGCGCAGGAAAATTATTCAGGTATAAGAGTTATCAAATCTTATGTCCGGGAAGCTAACGAAATTGAGCGCTGGAAAGAATTGAGTCGGGAATATCTTAAGAAGAACATGAATCTTGTCCGCACTCAGGCATTGATTATGCCAATACTTCTTTTAATAACAGGATTGTCAATTATTATTGTGATAATTGTCGGCGGTACTAAAATTATCGATGGCGAAATGAATCTCGGTGAAATTACCGCATTTATAGTTTACCTGGGAATTTTAATTTGGCCCATGATCGCATTCGGATGGGTGATTAATATCATTCAGCAGGCAGAAGCAAGCATGAAAAGAATAAATAAAATTCTAAACGAACCTTTTGAGATAGAGGATAATTCGATTACTGATTTTTCTATAACTGAAATAAAAGGTAAAATAGAATTCAGGGATGTCTCATTCAGGTATGGTGAGCATTTATCTGAAGTGCTTTCTGATATTAACATAAATATTAATCAAGGTGAAACAGTTGCAATAATCGGGCATACAGGTTCTGGTAAATCAAGTCTTATTAATCTTATTCCAAGACTTTATGATGTTACCGGAGGTGAGTTGTTAATTGATGGAGTGAATGTAAAAAATATTCCGCTCGATGTTTTAAGAAGAAATATTGCAGTGGTGCAGCAGGAATCATTTTTATTTTCAGATAATGTTTATAATAATATTTCTTATGGTTTAAAAGAAGTTGATAAAGAACGGGTTAGGCAAGTTTCAGGAATTGCACATTTTGATAAAGATGTGGAAAGTTTTCCAAACGGTTATGAAACAATGGTGGGTGAAAGAGGAATTACTTTTTCAGGAGGACAGAAGCAGCGCGCTTCTCTTGCCAGGGCGCTTGCAGTTGATCCTAAAATATTAGTTCTCGATGATTCTTTCTCTGCGGTTGATACTAATACTGAAGAAGAGATTCTGAAAAATTTAAAAGAGTATATGAGAGATAGAACAAGTATAATTATCAGTCACAGAATTTCAACTGTAAAAGATTCTGATAAAATATTGGTACTTGCGGATGGCAAGATTGCCGAACAAGGTAAACACGAAGAGCTTGTTGCACTTGGCGGTATATATGCTGATCTGCACTATAAGCAGTTATTGGAAAAAGAATTGGAAGAACTCAATTAAAAACATTTAGTGGTATTTAGTGTTTTTATGCCTTTGTGGAGAAAACCCTCTTCTGCCACTAAATCACTAAAGCACAAAAGAATACAAAAAAATTAAATGAACGATTACAAACAGGACGAAGAAATACTCGGTAAAGCTTACGATGCAAAGCTGATGAAGCGCCTTCTTGGATATATAAAACCATACAAGAAGTATGTCATCTTTGCAATACTGCTTAATATATTTGTTGCAGGACTCGGACCTGTTCGTCCTTACTTAACTAAAGTTGCTATTGATGATTATATAGCTCAATCAAACTATAACGGTTTGATCTTAATTGCCGCTCTTTTGTTCGGTTCTCTTATGCTGCAGGCTTTTGTTCAATACTTCCTTACCTATTACACGCAGTATCTTGGCCAAAAAACACTTTACGATTTACGCACTCAACTATTTGAGCATGTTCAAAAACTTGCATTGAAGTATTTTGACCGGACACCAATTGGCAGGATTGTTACCCGAACAACAAATGATGTTGAATCACTCGGTGAGCTTTTCTCATCCGGTATTGTGATGGTATTCAGTGATATATTCATCATTATCTGGATACTTGCATTTATGTTCTTTATGGATATTCCATTATCGCTTGTTACACTTTCTGTTCTGCCTGTACTTATCTATGGTACTTTTCTTTTCCGAAAAAAAGTAAGGGAAAGTTACCGCGATGTACGTCTTCATCTTGCACGACTGAATTCTTATATGCAGGAGCACATAATGGGAATGAGTGTTGTTCAGATTTTCCGAAAAGAAAAAGATGAAATGAAAAAATTCTCATCAATAAATGCTGATCATAGAGATGCGAATATTAAGTCAATATTCTACTATGCTATATTCTATCCCGGTGTTGAACTTCTTAGCTCTATTGCTATTGGATTAATTGTCTGGTACGGCGGCGGTGAAGTTGTTCAGGGAGTTCTTACTATCGGCGTTCTGTTCGCATTCATTCAATTTACAGAAATGTTTTTCAGACCTATCCGTGATTTGTCAGAAAAGTATAATATAATGCAGACAGCGATGGCATCATCTGAAAGAATTTTTAAGCTGCTTGATAATCAGACTTTTATAAAAAATCCTGATGAACCTGATGAACTTAAATCAGTTCAGGGCAGAATTGAGTTTAAGAATGTATGGTTTGCTTATGAAGATGAAAATTATGTTTTGAAAGATGTTTCTTTCACAATAAATCCTGGTGAATCTGTTGCTATAGTTGGTCACACCGGTGCAGGTAAATCAACCCTTATAAATATTCTCACAAGATTTTATGATATTCAAAAGGGATCTATACTTTTAGATGGAATTGATATCAGAAAACTTGATAAAAGAGATTTAAGACAATACATTTCCATAGTACTTCAGGATGTTTATTTATTTTCCGGTGATATTAAGTCAAATATCAATATGGATAATGCAAATATTTCTGAAGAGAGAGTTATTGAGGCTGCCAAAACGGTGGGCGCTTCAAAGTTCATTGAAAGTCTGCCTAAGCAATATGATGAGGAAGTTAAAGAAAGAGGAGCTACTCTTAGTGTAGGACAAAAGCAATTAATTTCGTTTGCTCGGGCATTGGCTTATGATCCCAGGATACTAATACTGGATGAAGCAACTTCAAGCATTGATACAGAAACAGAACAGCTTATTCAGAAAGCTATTCAAAAATTATTAATCGGCAGAACTGCAATAGTGATTGCGCACAGACTATCAACAATACAGAATGCAAATAAAATAATTGTTATGCATAAGGGTGAAATAAGGGAAACCGGAAATCATCAGCAGTTACTTGCAAAACGTGGAATTTATTATAAATTGTATCAGCTTCAATATAAAGATCAGGAAATTGCAGCATAAAATTCATTATTCATCTTTAGGGAGAATTTAAAATGGACAAAGTAAGATTTATGACACTCGGTCGTCATATTTATGAAGAAGAAAGAAAATACCCGGAAGCAACCGGCGAATTATCAGATCTGCTTCATGATCTTTCACTTGCCGCAAAAGTAATTTCACTCGAAGTTAATAAAGCCGGACTCGTTGATATCCTTGGCTTCACAGGTGATCATAACGTTCACGGTGAAAATGTTAAAAAGCTTGATGTGTTTGCTCATGATATGATGATAAAAGCAATGGATCATGGCGGTCATTTATGCGTCATGGCTTCTGAGGAAGATGAAAATATCATTCACATTCCTGAAGCATTTAACATAGGGAAGTATGTTATGCTTTTTGATCCGCTTGATGGCTCATCAAACATTGATGCGAATGTAAGTATAGGAACCATCTTTTCAATTTACAGACGAGTTTCACCTGACAATGGTCCGGGTACAATGGAGGACTGTTTGCAGCCGGGAGTTAACCAGGTTGCAGCAGGATATATAATTTATGGTTCAAGCACAATCTTTGTTTATACTGCCGGCAACGGTGTACACGGTTTTACTCTTGATCCTTCATTCGGTGAATTTATTCTTTCGCACCAGAATATTAGAATGCCGAAGAAAGGTAAAATCTACAGCATCAATGAAGGTAATTATCTTTACTGGCATCCGGGATTAAAAAAATATATTAAGTGGCTGCAGGAAGAAGATAAAGAATCCGAAAGACCTTACTCCTCACGTTACATTGGTTCAATGGTATCCGATATTCACCGCAACATGCTATACGGCGGAATATTTATGTATCCTGCCGATTCACGCAGTCCCAATGGCAAGCTCCGTTTAATGTATGAATGCAATCCAATGGCATTTATAATTGAGCAGGCAGGCGGCAGAGCTTCTGATGGAATTACAAGGATGCTGGAAATTCAACCGAAGACATTACACCAAAAGACACCAATTTTTATTGGCTGTGAGGAAGATGTTCTTATGGTTGAAAAGTTTATGCGTGAGTATGATGTTGTGAAGGTGGAGTAATATGCCTCACCCCAACTCCTCTCCTAAGGATAGGGGCTTATTTAAAAAATTCACCCGCCTGTTAGTGCAACAATAGGCGGGATTTTAATTTTGTTGGCATTTATCTCCTTATAGTGTTAACTGTTTTATTAATTCCTTCTTCCTACTGTTATTATTCCCTTTCCGTTGCTTCAACCTACTAATAAAATTAAATTTCCATTAGAATTCAATGAATAGTAAGCCGTGTTGCTTTCATATAAATTTTCGTAGGTAGTCCAACTTAAACCGTTAAAATGAGTAACAAACCCAAAATCACCAGCAATAAAAATATCATTCGTCCCATTACCTCTTACTTTGTTCGTACTAATTGGTAGTAAATTTATTTCTTCCCAAA